>DUEB01000203.1 GCA_011176655.1 Dehalococcoidia bacterium
GAGCCAGGGTCAGGTTACGGCGCAGGGTGGCATATCTAATGTCTCCCCAGCGGTATTCCAGATGGGCCCCGGTGGCGGTGGCTGACCCGGTAAAGCAGTCTATAACCCTCTGCTTGAGCTCATCAAGATAGTCGTCATCGGGAGCGCGCACGATAAAGGTGCCAGCGCTGTGGGCGGGCACGACATTAGGTGCCTCCCCGCCGTCAGTAATAATCCCGTGGATTCGGGCGCTGTCCCTGATATGCTGCCGCAGCGAGTTAAGGGCATTAAAGGACTGAACCATGGCCTCCAGAGCGTTGATACCCGCTTCGGGGTGGGCTGCGGCGTGTGCTGCCCGGCCCAGGAACTCGACCTCTAGGGTCTGGCAGGCAAGGGCCCAGGTGGCAGCGGTGTCATGGGTGCCCGGGTGCACCATCATGGCGATGTCGACATCGCCGAAGGCACCCCGCTCGGCCATTACCACCTTACCGCCGTAGACCTCTTCCGCCGGGGTGCCGATGATGAGGATACTCCCCCCCAGCTGGTCGATGACCGGCTTACAGGCCAGGCCGGCACCGACGGCGCTGGCGGCGATAAGATTATGGCCGCAGGCATGCCCGAGCTGGGGTAAGGCATCGTATTCCGCCAGAATGGCGACTATCGGCTTCCCCACTCCGTAGCCTGCCCGGAAGGCGGTGGGCAGCCCGCAGATACCCGCCTCGATGGAGAAGCCATGTCCCGCCAGGTATTCCGTTAGCCAAGAAGCGGCTTTGGTCTCCTGGAAACCCAGCTCCGGGTTAGCGTGGATTCTGAGACTGAGCTCGTTAAGCTGCTCACGGTGAGTATCTACTTCTCTAGCGACCGAGGCCTTTAGCTCTGCTATCTTCACTATCCCGCCCTGTCCTGAGGTAACCCTTAAGCTGGGGAACTGCCCTATTATAGCCTAGCGGGGGCCTGGATTACCAGGTTTTAGTCGGGGTCAACAAGGCTGCCCACTATGGGGAACCTCTCCAGCAGTTCGGAGCCGTGGGGGGCTCCCTTTAAGACTTCGGTCAGGTCAGCGCCGGTCCGGTGAATGACCTGATGTTTACCCTTCTGCCACAGGAAGCTCTGCGACACATCGTATATCTTGCCCTCACAGGCAACGTAAGCGATGCCGCCGCTCCCGTCGTATCTTGCCAGCTCTTTTCTGGTGAAGGTTCGCATCAGGCAACCAACCTTTCTTGCTAGCCAAAGGCGACGTCGAGCACCATCATAACCGCAAAGCCGGCCATCGCTCCCACGGTGGCTAAATCGGCGTTGCCGCCGCGCTGCGACTCCGGAATTACCTCCTCGACGACGACAAAAATCATGGCCCCGGCGGCAAAGGCCAGGGCGTAGGGGAGTATCGGCTGGGCAACGATAACCGCCGCGGCGCCGATAACCCCGGCCACCGGCTCAACCAGTCCCGATAGTTGCCCGTAATTAAAGCTTCTTCGGCGGGACATTCCCTCACGGCGCAGGGCTACGGAGACAGCCAGCCCTTCCGGAAGATTCTGAATGCCGATACCGATAGCCAAGGCGATTGCCGCCGCCAGGGTGGCCGAGGGCAGACCAGAAGCCAGGGCCCCAAAGGCAACCCCAACGGCCAGACCCTCGGGGATATTGTGCAGGGTTATCGCCAGAACGAGCAGCGTGCTCCGCCGCCAGCTCGTTTTAACCCCCTCGGCCTCGCTGGTGGGAAAGCCGAGATGGAGGTGGGGCAGTAGCCGGTCAAGGCCCCACAGGGAAAAACCCCCCGCCAGGAAACCAACGACCGCCGGAACCCAGGCCGGGATATCCTTGCCGGCCGAGAGCTCAATGGCGGGAGCCAGCAGCGACCAGTAGCTGGCAGCCACCATGACGCCGCCAGCGAAACCAAGCATGATATCGAGCGTCTTCCGCTTGATTTCCCTGGCCATGAATACGGTAGCGGCTCCCAGGGCAGTCATGCCCCAGGTAAAGCAGGTCGCCACCAGAGCCTGCACCACAGGGTGAAGGTTCTCGAGGAGGGCTGTCATCCTCTGAGTTCCTTTAGCGGGTTTACCCTATACCTCACTACTGTTCCATAACGTCGGGAGACCCGAATCTGTGGCGAGCCTCCTGGTCTAATTGCGTGCCTACCTCAGAAACTTGGACACGAAGGGAGAGGTCTCGCCGCGGCGCAGGAAGTGACCGGAGGGGCCTTCGCCCAGAAACTCCGAAAACCACGACTCGTGCTCGATCTCTTCATTGAGAATGGCCAGGGAGAGGTCATAGGTGCGGTGGTCCTTGCCTGCGGTCAGGTTGCAGATGTGGGTGTACCCCCTCACGGCACACCTCTCCGCTTCTACCAGAACCTTGAGAGTGGCCGTGACATTTGTCGGGTCTTTGGGCAGGCTGGCCGGGGGACAGGCGGAGCAGTTATGGAAGTCCACCATACTCTCGGGCAGTTTACCACCCAGTTCGTAGATTCTGGGCACCAGCGCCTCAAAGTGATTGCGGTCTTCAATGCGAGCCGTCTCGGCAATTTCCTTAATCGTCTCCCCGGCCATCCCGATGAGGTTCACGCGCAAAATGGTGTAATAGTAGTAGGTGGTCAGCTCGGCAGCCGCATTGTTCACCAGGAGCTCTACCAGCTCGTCCAGGTTGACCCCGGCTTTTTTCACCATCTCCTGAGCTACTTTAGCCATGTAGCACCTCCCTTTACAGCTTATTCTGGTGACAACCCGTTCCGCTATTATAGACAAAACCGTATTTTTGTCAATGTCGAATTAGCCGGGCGCAGTGGGCGGGAGGTAAGAGCCTTGGTTTTAGGGGGTAAATATAGTAAGATATTGACCGAGGAGTGTATCTTAATCCGATGACCCGTAGCTTAGCCGAACTGATAGACAGTATGCTGGCCGGCGACAAGAAATCCCTGGCGCAGCTAATCTCCCTCGCCGAAAACGAAAGCTCCACCCTTCCCGAAATACTGGAGATACTCCAGCCCCACTGTGGTAAATCATGCCGCATTGGCGTCACCGGCCCCCCCGGCGCCGGCAAGAGCACCCTGATAGACAAGCTGGTTACCAGGATTAGGGACAGAGGGCAGTCGGTGGGGGTTATAGCTGTAGACCCCACCAGTCCCCTGAGCGGTGGTGCGGTACTGGGTGACAGGGTCAGGATGCGGAGGCACTACCTGGACGAAGGTGTGTTTATTCGCAGCATGGCCACCAGAGGCAGTCATGGCGGCCTGGCTAAGGCGGTCGCGGCGGCGGTGAGCCTGCTGGACGCCTTCGGCACGGAGGTCATTATTGTCGAGACAGTCGGCGTCGGGCAGACTGAGCTGAGCATCGCCCAGATAGCCGATATTCTGGTGCTGGTTCTGGTGCCCGAGTCCGGTGATGACATCCAGGCCCTGAAGGCTGGTATATTGGAAATAGCCGACATAATCGTGGTCAACAAGGCTGACCGGGAAGGCGCCCAGAGACTTGTTGACGAATTTAGAGCGGTACTGGCGTATGGTCATGGAAAAACTGAGCCCTCAGTTATACCGGCCCAAGCCGTAAACGACATCGGTATTGAGGAACTGTATCAGGAAGTGGACAAACGCTGTAAAAGTTGCTAAGATTATACCTTGGCTTGTTCGGGACGAGCGCTCAGTCCGGGGGCCGTTCAGTAGCCATAGTATCGTTTGGAACTAGATTAGGCAAGAGGCATGTCGGGAAATAAGGCCGAGGAAAGGCCCGAGAGAAAGAGGGAATTCAGGACTACGGTTGGTGGCGTCGTAGTTAATCGGGTATATACCCCGGCCGATGCGGCTCTGTGCCGGGAGCCTGATGTCCCGATTCCCGGCGAATACCCCTACACCAGGCACATAATGTCCCACGGCTACCGAACCAGGCTCTGGACAATGCGCCAGTACGCCGGTTTTGCCACCGTGGAAGAGAC
>DUEB01000204.1 GCA_011176655.1 Dehalococcoidia bacterium
AAGGTGCAGGTTGACGCCAACCTGTGCATCGCCTGCGGTAACTGTGTCTTCTACTGTCCCTACGATGCCGCCGAGCTTAAGAGCCCGGGCGGGATTAGCTTTGACCTGGCCGCCTGCCGCGGCTGTGGGCTGTGTGTCGCTATGTGTCCGGCGCTGGCCCTGGAGCTGGAGAACTGGGAGCGGGAGCGCATCTCCCGTCTCATTAAGCGGCTGTCGGCGGAGATGAAGCCTCCTAAGGTTTTAGTGTTTCGCTGTCAGTGGGCCTCCTTCCCCGCGCTGGACGGTGAGCCGTCGCCCCATGTGCGCTTTATAGACCTGCCCTGTGCCTCCCGGGTCGATAGATTTCACGTTCTGGAGGCCTTGCAGCAGGGGATTAGTGGTGTTATGATAGCTGCCTGCTCCGAGGATGATTGTAAACAGGAGAGGGCGAGCGGCCGGGCGCAGCACTCCATGGCGGTCCTGGGAGAGAGGTTAGACCAGATAGGCCTTAAGGAACGGGTTCATTTTTGCTCGGTATCGCCGCGGTACCCCGGGCAGATGGACAGCGAACTGGAGCAATTTACCCAGAAGATAGCGGTGCTCGGTAAAGGTGGGTAGCGTATGATAGTAACCACGCAGAAGCCTCTCGACGAGGTTTTAGATTTCATCACTCCCTATACCGATATCCTGATTGCCGGCTGCGACGGCTGCACCCAGCCGCCGCGGGGCTTAAGAGAGGCTAAGACCCTGGGCCAGCTGCTTGAGCTGGCGGGAAAGCTCAAGAATCAGGGCTTTAACTTCAGGGTGACTACGGTCGCCAAGCAGTGCGATAACTATCTCGCCGCCTCTATTCTCAAGCCTCAGATGGATGGTGTGGAGGCGGTGCTCTCTTTGGCCTGTGGTATCGGGGTGCAGACCCTGGCCGGCATCTTCCCGGAGGTACCTATCTTCCCCGCCCAGAACACCCATTTTATGGGCGCTGAGGAAAGGGAGGCCGGTATTCTGGAAGAGAGGTGCGCCGGGTGCGGCGATTGTCTCCTGGCCGTGACCGGTGGTATCTGTCCGGTTGCCCGGTGCAGTAAGGGGCTGCTTAGCGGTGCGTGCGGCGGGAGTAAGGAGGGTAAGTGCGAACTCAGTCCCGACCGGGACTGTGCCTGGTGCCTTATCTACGAGCGGCTTAAGCAGCAGGGTAAGCTGGCTCTCCTGAAAGAATCTCGTCCGCCCCGCGATTACCAGCTGAGTGGTTGGAGGGTCACCACATGACTAACTAGTGGGGATGGGGAATGGTGCTGGTAAGAGTGAAGAAATTAGCCAGGGTAAAGGTGCGCGGGGTGGTGCAGGGGGTGGGTTTCCGTCCCTTCGTCTACCGGCTGGCTCGTGAGCATAACCTGAATGGCTGGGTGCGTAATACCTCGGCAAACGTGGCCATCGAGGTGGAGGGGGATGAGGTAGCCCTCAAGAGCTTTATAGCTGACCTTGAGACTGAGGCTCCCCCCATGGCGCGCATCGAAGGGGTGACCGCCAGTCTCCACGCCCCGCAGGGTTATGTCGGCTTCGAAATCCGGGGGAGCCGCCGCCAGAAGGGGAAATACCAGCTCGTCTCCCCGGATATTGCTACCTGCCCGGACTGCCTCAGGGAGGTTCTCTGCCCCAGCGACCGCCGCTATGGCTACCCCTTTACCAACTGCACTAACTGCGGCCCCCGCTTTACCATTATTGAAGATATACCCTACGACCGTCCCAAGACGACCATGGCCGGCTTTCACATGTGTCCCGAGTGTCAGCGGGAATACGACGACCCCCTGGACCGCCGCTTCCACGCCCAACCCAACGCCTGCCCCAGGTGTGGCCCCAACCTGGAGCTGGTTGACGCGGGCGGCCGTCTCATTGAGAGCCAGGATGTTATCGCTACCGCCAGCGCCCTCCTCAAGGATGGCCGTATTCTGGCGGTGCGGGGCCTGGGTGGTTTTCAGCTTGCCTGTGACGCCACCGATGAGACGGTGGTGGCTACCCTGAGGCGCCGCAAAAGACGCCCCGCCAAACCCCTGGCGGTTATGATAGCTACCCTGGCAGAGGTAGCCAGACACTGCGAGTTATCGCCGGAAGAAGAGAGGCTTCTTAGCTCTCCCCAGTGTCCCATTGTGCTCCTCAGGTGGCGGCGCGACTCGTCTGATATTACTGATGCGGTAGCCCCCAATCTGAAGTACCTCGGGGTGATGCTGCCCTACACCCCCTTGCACCACCTGCTCCTGAGGGAGACCGGGCGCCCGCTGGTGATGACCAGCGGCAACCTAAGCGAGGAGCCGATTGCCCGGGATAACGATGAGGCGTTAGTTAGGCTTAAGGGTATCGCCGACTACTTCCTGCTCCACAACCGGGGTATCTCCGCCCGCTATGATGACAGCGTTTTCATGGTGGTGGATGAGGCTCCCAGACCAATAAGACGGGCTCGGGGCTATGCCCCCTACCCCGTTTTCCTCCCCTTCGGGTCGAGACAGGTCCTTGCCTGTGGTGCCGAGGAGAAGAATACCTTCTGCCTCACCAAGGATGACCACGCCTTTGTCAGCCAGCATATCGGTGACATGGAGAATGAGGAGACCCTGGCTCACTTTGAGAACACTATTGAGCTCTATAAGAGGCTGTTTCGCGTTGAGCCGGAGATAGTGGCTTACGACATGCACCCTGAAT
>DUEB01000205.1 GCA_011176655.1 Dehalococcoidia bacterium
CTAGCCAAGGTGAGTACCTCAATGACCATCAACGCCACCGCCGCCATCGTGCTGGCGATGTATATCGCCGCCGCCGAGAAGCAGGGGGCAACCGCTGATGAACTCCGAGGCACTGTCCAGAATGACATTTTGAAGGAGTACATCGCCAGAAATACCTATATCTTCGCCCCGGCTCCGTCAATGCGCCTGGTCACCGACCTCTGTGCTTACTGCGCCCGGAACCTGCCCCAGTGGAACTCAATCAGCATCAGCGGCTATCATATGCGGGAGGCGGGGGCGACGGCGGCTCAGGAGGCCGGGTTTACCCTTGCCAACGGCATTGCCTACGTTCAGGCAATGATAGAGGGGGGAATGGACATTGATTCTTTTGCCCCGCGCTTCTCATTCTTCTTTGCCGCCTATACCAACGTTCTGGAAGAGGTTGCCAAGTTCAGGGCTCTGCGCCGGATGTGGGCTAGAATCATGAAGGAACGGTTCGGGGCCGCAAACCCCCGGTCTATGATGCTGCGCTACCATGTTCAGACCGATGGCTTTACCCTGACCGAACAGCAGCCGCTGAATAACATTGTCCGGGTGACCCTGCAGGCTTTGGCGGCGGTGTTAGGCGGTTGCCAGTCGCTGCACACCAACTCATTTGACGAAGCGCTGGCTCTGCCCAGTGAGAAAGCCGTGCAGGTAGCGCTGAGGACCCAGCAGATAATCGCCGATGAGAGTGGTGTCACCGACACCGTTGACCCGCTCGGCGGCTCACACTTTGTAGAATGGCTGACCAACCAGATTGAAGACCGGGCGTTGAAATATATCGCCGAGATTGACCGAATCGGGGGTGCCTTAAAGGCGATAGAGAAGGGCTATATTCAGAAAGAGATTGCTAATGCCGCCTATAACTACCAGAGGGCGGTAGATTCCGGGGAGCAGGTTATCGTTGGCGTTAACAAATTTGCCTCAACGGAGGAGCCAGACACCAGAACCTTGGAGATCAGCGCCGAAACGGAGCAAAGGCAGATAGCCAGATTGAGAGAACTGAAGCGGAAGAGAGATAACCGTAAGGTGAACCAGGTGCTGGCTAGAGTGCGTGATGTCGCCGGGAGCGACCAGAATATCATGCCGGTACTAATCGAGGCAGTTAAGGCCAATGCTACGATTGGGGAAATAAGCGACGCTCTTCGTAGCGTGTTCGGAGAATACCGGGAGCCGAGCGCGGTGTGAGTCAGGAGTACCAGCCGTGTCACATGGGAAAATACGGGTCTTGATTGCCAAACCGGGACTGGACGGGCATGACCGCGGCGTCAAGGTTCTGGCGCGGGGCTTGCGGGATGCCGGCATGGAGGTAATCTACCTCGGGCTGCGCCTGACCCCGGAGCAGATTGCCGAAGTAGCCATACAAGAGGACGTGGACGTGGTCGGCTTGAGTTGCCTGTCGGGGGCCCACATGACCCTGTTCCCCAGGACAATAAACCTGACCAGAGAGAAGGGTGGCCAGCGCGTCCTGTTCATCGGTGGCGGCATCATACCGAAGAAGGACGTGCCCCGGCTCAAAGAGGCCGGCATGGCACAGACCTTCGGGCCGGGCACACCCATCGAGGAAATTGCCGGCTTCATAAGAGATAAACTAGCGGAGGAGAGTCATGATACGAAGGATTGACCACATCGGGATTGCCGTCAAGAATATCGATGATGCCGCCAAGCTGTATACTGATGCCCTGGGGCTTAAGGTTCAGGATATAGAGCTTATGGAGTCGGTCGGGGTAAAAATTGCCATGATTCCGGTGGGGGATAGCAAGATTGAGCTGATCGAGCCAACTAACCCCGAAGGCGGCATCGCCAGGTTTATTGAAAAGAGGGGGGAGGGGCTGCACCATCTGGCCTTTGAGGTCAGTGATATTGAGGCCGCCCTGGATTTGCTTAAAGCAAAGGGAATTCCCCTCGTCGATGAAAAACCGAGAAGCGGCGCCGGGGAGTCCAGGATAGCCTTTCTCAATCC
>DUEB01000206.1 GCA_011176655.1 Dehalococcoidia bacterium
GAGCGGGCGCGCGGCTTGGTGGCGGCGGTTGGCAGTGATACCGATAACACATATATTACTTTATCTGCCCGCGGGTTGTGTCCCAAGCTGTTTATTGAAGCCCGTGCTGTCAACAAGGAAGCGGTGAAAAAGCTGGAGAGGGCGGGGGCTAACCGCATTATATTACCGCAGGCTATCGGGGGACGCCGTATGGCTATGTTAGCCTTGCGCCCGGCGGTAGTTGATTTTATTGATACCGTAATTTACAGTCACGGACGTGAAATGCAGCTGGAAAACGTGGATATTGGCGAGAAATCCCGGCTGGCTGGCCTGACGATTAAGGCAGCCCGGGTTAAGTGAGGTGGTCCCCGAAATTCGGACAGGTTGTTAAGGTTGGGTTCTGCTCCTAAAATAAGAAAAGCAGGAGGAGCAGGACATGAAACAGAACCGAAGGAAACACAGCCCATCGTTCAAGGCCAGGGTAGCCCTGGAAGCATTAAAGGGTGAAGAGACAATAGCCGAGCTGGCCAATCGCTTTGAAGTCCACCCCAGCCAAATACGGGCCTGGAAGAAAGCACTGGCAGAAAACGCCGCCGGTATCTTCGGCGGTGACGGTGAGCAGCATAAGAAAAGTGACCAGCAACTCGTGGCACAGCTTTATCAGCAGATCGGCCAACTCAAGGTGGAGCGGGATTTTCTCGACAATGCTTTGGGTCGCTGAGCATTGAGCGGCGGCGTGAGGTGGTCGACCGCCGGCATCCGTCGCTCTCAATGGTACGCCAGTGCACCTTGCTGGATATCAGCCGCTCAGGTCTGTACTACCAGCCGGTTGGAATATCCGAGGAGGATTTCACTCTTATGAAGCTGATCGACCGTCAATACCTGGCCACACCGTTCTACGGGGCGCGCAAGATAGCCGCCTGGCTGAAGAGCCAGGGCCAGATGGTCAACCGGAAACGTGTCCGGAGGCTGATGCGGATAATGGGGCTAAAGGCCATCTACCGGCGTCCCAGGACCAGTAACCCGGCAGTGGGACATAAGATCTACCCCTACCTGCTCGGCGGCATGAAGATAACACGGCCCAATCAGGTCTGGGCGGCGGACATCACCTATATACCCATGGCGAGGGGATTCCTGTACCTGGTGGCCATCATCGACTGGTACAGCCGGTACGTGCTCTCCTGGAAGCTATCGAACACTCTGGACGCTGACTTCTGTGTCAAGGCCCTGGAAGAGGCGCTCGAAAAGGGCAAACCCGAGATATTCAACACCGACCAGGGCAGCCAGTTCACCGGGGAGGCCTTCACCGGGCTTCTGAAACAGCACGGCATCAGGATCAGCATGGATGGGAAAGGAAGCTATAATGACAACCTTTTCATCGAGCGGTTATGGCGATCAGTAAAGTATGAGGAGGTATATCTGAAAGCCTATCAGGATGGAAGAGAAGCCAGGATTGGCCTTGGTAACTACTTCCGCTTCTACAACACCGAGCGTCCCCACCAGACCCATTGTTACCGGACACCGGCTGAGGTATACACCACAATCCAGGTGGAAGCTACTAATGGAGGTATGGTAAAATCCTTACCACCGGATCCCTTGAGGATAGCGGGACCCGGCCTTAATATCGCCCCTATCCTGTCCTAAGAATGGGGACCACCTCAATGCAGACTGGGAAAACCCCGTAAGCCAATATAAATCTTCGAAGGAGAGTTTAGTCAATTTTGTCAGGTGGATAGAGTGACTTGTATGTAGTCAGCAAAAACGGGGCAATATGCTGATACTGCTTAGCTGGTTCTTTCTCGACAGAGAATTTAATAATCGCTCTTGATAACTATTAGTAAATCAGTTTTGTTACCTTCGCATGAACGCCGTGATTTCTGTGTTTCTATCATAACACTAA
>DUEB01000207.1 GCA_011176655.1 Dehalococcoidia bacterium
GTCGATGACCCCTACACCTTCGGGCAGATTGCCGCAGCCAACGCCCTGAGTGATGTCTATGCCATGGGCGGCAAGCCACTGACCGCGATGAATATGGTCTGCTTTCCGGTGAAGTCTATGGATATTACGGTCCTGAAGGCGATACTCAGAGGCGGCGTGGACAAGATACTTGAGGCCGGGGCGCTGCTGGTCGGGGGGCACAGCATCGAGGACGACGAGCTCAAATACGGGCTCTCGGTGACCGGCACCGTGCACCCCAAGCGCCTGGTAACCAACTCCGGGGCTAAGGCCGGGGACAAGCTGATACTCACCAAACCGTTGGGAACCGGTATTATAAGCACGGCGGTAAAAGCGGAGATGGCTGATGCGGAAACCACCGCTAGGGTAGCCGACTCGATGGCCACCCTGAATAAAAAAGCCGCCGAGCTAATGCAGGAGATAGGAATTCACGCCGCTACCGACGTCACCGGCTTCGGGCTTATCGGTCACACCGTCCAGATGGCGGAGAACAGCCGGGTAGGCGTTACTATCTTTTCGGCTTCGGTCCCCGTCTTCCCGGAAGCCGCCGGGTTCGCCGAGCAGGGCCTGTGTCCCGCCGGTCTGCACCGCAACCGGGAGTTCTACTCCCCCTCGGTCATTATCGATGATAAGGTACCCTCTTACACCCAGGACATCTTCTTCGACCCACAAACCTCAGGGGGGCTGCTAATCTCGCTGGCCCCCAGCAAAGCCAGCCGGCTGAAAGACAAGCTAAGACAGGCCGGTATCACAGAGGCAGCAATCATCGGCGAGGTTACTCGCCAGCCAAGGGGAAAGGTTACGGTGAGATAATCTTACTGGTGACCCTCCAGGTCACCCTGCGACTAGCCTCCTCAGCCGGGTTTCCTTGTCCGGATGGCAAGCTCCCCACTGGTCTCGCCACCCCTAGTGTCGACCACGCTAACCGTGACCGTGACGTACTCGCCGCACGTATCGGGGGCACTCCAGATAATCGCCGGACCTTCTCCGGAGATTTCCCCGTCAGTCGCCGACCAGAAGTAGCTTATCACGTCACCGTCGGGGTCAGAAGCGCTACAATTGATATTGGCGCTCCGGCCAAAGATTACCACCGTCTCATCCGTAGTCAGACTATCAATCACCGGTGAATGATTGACCGCTACCTCCAGGGTCAGCCGCCCCGACGCCTCGGCACCCCTGCCGTCGCTTACCGCCACCGTAATCGTATAGGTGCCCAGCGTTAACGGTGCCTCCCAGGTAGTAACCGGGCCGGTCCCGTAGAAGGTGCCACCAGTCGCCGACCAGGAATATGTCAAGTCATCCTCGTCAGCATCCAAAGCCAGACACTCGATAACCACGAACTCGCCGCGATTGGCCCGGGGCCGCTTGGCGCTCAGGCTGTCAATAACCGGAGGCGTATTGGGGGCAACCTCCAGACTGAGCTGCATCTCGGCCTCGCCACCCCCGCCGTCAGCTACCTTGACGCTAACCTGGTAGGTACCCTGAGTATGGGGTGCCGTCCAGACAGCCGTTTGCCCATCCCCGGAAATATCACCCGCGGCTACCGACCATTGATAGCTAAGGTCGTCCCCATCCGGGTCATAGGCAATAACACGAAGCGGGCAGCTTTCCGCCGCACAGAGGTTATCCTTCCCTGCCTCCAGGCTAATGATAACCGGAGCCTTATTGGATAGAGCACAGCCGCCGCCAAGGAGCATAAATAACGCCAGCGCCGCCAGCCCGAGCCGCCGCAATAGCTTAAGCGAAGGTGATTTCATCAACGTCCTACTCCATATCCGAGATAATTAACGGGGGTCTTTTCCAGAGCACTCTCATCAGATAACAAGGTACGCCTGGTTACTCTATACTAAGCTGACTAACCTTGTCAAGAATCTTCGGGCACTCAATATTTGACAACACCCGCCCTATAGAATATATTTATTAGCATAGTAGTAATAAATATCCGCTAGAATCAGTCAGCTATGAATATTTCCACCAGAGGGCGTTACGCGCTGCGGGCTATGCTTGACCTGGCTCTCCAATCGGGAGACGACCCGACTATGGTCAAGGACATCTCGCGCCGGCAGGAGATATCAGACCTCTACCTTGAGCAGCTATTCAGCCGACTCAAGATAGTCGGCCTGGTAAGGAGCACCCGCGGACCCAAGGGAGGGTTCACCCTCGCCAAGCCGCCGTCGCAGATAAGACTGAGCGAGATTATGCAGGCTATGGAGGGGTCGACGGCGCCAGTAGCGTGCGTTGACAACGCCCGGTTCTGTTCCCGCGCCGACTTTTGCATCACCCGCAGGGTATGGACCGAGATGAAAAAGGTGACGGACGAAGTGCTGGAGTCCACCACGCTGAAAGACCTGATGAAACAGGTAGCCGAGCATGAAGTTGAAACATCTGGGGCTTAAATCACAGGAAAAGACGAGCATGAAAAGGGGAATTCTGAATATCACCTGGCTGTGGCTGGTGCTGGCTCTGGTGCTGCCGGCCACGGCGGTAATGTTGTTTAACGCCAAGCCAGCCGCTGGCTGAGGGTGCAGCGGGTCGTCAGGTCCGACGACCGGGGAACTTACGGTGGACGTCAGCCCCGAGGACGGCGGCGAGGTTGAGATAACCACCTCGGAAATGGATGCCGATATTCCGTGCTCCTACCCCGCTGTCATTACCGTGGATTTCGGGGATAACATCATTATCGAGGCGATACCGTCAGCCGGCTACCACTTCACCGAGTGGACTGGAGGGGGGAAGACTATTGACGAGCATCGTAACCCGATAGAAATGACGTTTAAGGACCCCCTGGACGTCACCGCCAACTTCGCCCCCGATTTTATTGAATTTGCCTCCGAGAACGGGATGCTCAGCGTCAGCATTCCTGCGGAAACTACCGCCCTGGACGGAGGGGATGAGCCACTGACCGGCATTGAATTTGCGGTGGTTAGCAACCCGCCACCCCCCTACCAGGGCAGCGTTATCGAGCCTGCCTACGACCTGGAACCCAGCGGAGCCACCTTCGAGCCACCGGCTACTCTGGCCTGGGCCTACGAGACGACTGCCATTCCGGAGGGGGTAGCTGAAGA
>DUEB01000208.1 GCA_011176655.1 Dehalococcoidia bacterium
CGGAAAAGAAGTGGAAGGTCTGGCTGACGGGCCGGGACCCCGACCGGGAAGATATTATTGAGGCACTCGAGGCAGCCGGCTGTGAGGTAAGCCTGGGGCGTCTCTTTACGGATACCTGGCGCTACACTGAGGCGGAGCTGGTGGAGAAGGTTACCGATATGGACGCCATTATGATATCCACCGGAGACGGCAATATAACGCGGCGGGTTATGGAGGCGGGGAAGAAACTGAAGGTCATCTCCAAGCGGGCCATCGGAGTCGGCGACATTGATCTTAGCGCCGCCACCGAGCTGGGCATCCTGGTGACCAACGCCCCCCTTGAGCTACACTACCTCTCGGTAGCCGAGTTTACCGTAGGCGCCATCCTGGGACTGGCTAATAACCTCAAGCTTGCCGACCATAACGCCCGTCGCGGGCTGTGGCGCAGCGTCTCCAATACCCTGCTCCGTCACAAAACCGTGGGTATCGTGGGGCTGGGCAGGATTGGCTCCAGGGTGGCCGAGCTTCTCCACCCCTTTGAGCTCAAGCTCCTGTCTTACGACCCTTACGTGCCCCCAGAAAGAGCCAAGGCCCTGGAAGTAGAGCTTACCGACCTGGAGACCCTGCTCAAGGAGTCAGATTTTGTTACCCTCCACGCCGTGGAGACCCCGGAGACGATAGGGCTTATTAACGAAGCCCGACTCCGAATGATGAAACCCACCGCCTACCTGGTAAACACCGCCCGGGGCAGCCTCATCGACGAAGCAGCGCTGGCCCAGGGCCTGAAAGAAGGCTGGATTGCAGGCGCTGCCCTCGATGTCTTCAGAGGGGAGATTCCCAAAGCGGATAACCCCCTGCTCAGCGAAGATATCTACTTCAATACGATTTTTTCACCACACGCCGCGGCGCTCAACCCGGAGGTAATGTGGCATTTGCCTCTGCTACAGCTTGAGAACTGCCTCAGCGCCCTGCGCGGCGAGGTGCCTCAGCACTTGGTAAACCCGGAGGCGATACCAAAGTGGCAAAGCCGCCGGTGAGGGGCTGGGAACAGTAATTCCAGAGGCAAAAGACGAGCCTATAAAGATGCGTTAACGGGCTCTCGATTGGGTAAAGAAAAATTTGATATAGAACCAAGGAGGTAAATCAAATGGCGAAGGTAAAGGTTGGTGTTGTCGGCTATGGCTGCATCGGTCAGCGGCTCGCCGACGGGGCGGCCCTGCAGGAAGATATGGAGCTGGTAGGGGTAGTCGATGCCGCTCCTACCCTGGCCGTAAGAGCCTTGAAGGAAAGAGGCATGCCCTACAAGCTCTTCTGTGCCATCCCCGAGAAAACAGCCGGGATAGAAGCCGCCGGCATTCCGGTTTCCGGGACGATGGACGACCTCTTAGCCGAGATTGATGTCGTGCTGGATGCCACGCCCGGCGGTATCGGAGCCAAGAACAAGGAAGCCTACGTCAGGCATGGTAAGAAGGCTATCTTTCAGGCAGGCGAGAAGAATGAAATCGCCGATGTCTTCTTCCACGGCTACGCCAACTACGAGAAGGGTATCGGGCAGAGATTCCTCAAACTCACCTCCTGCAACACCACCGGCTTCGTGAGAGCCGTGGACTGCCTGGACCGGGTGGCCGGGGTGGAAAAGGTATCCGTCACCATCATCCGTCGTGTCGCCGACCCCGGGGATACCCACCGCGGCCTGGTCGACCTGCTCATGGTAGACCCTATCCCCAGCCATCAGGCACTTGACCTGATGCTGATTATGCCCCATGTCAAAGCCACCGGGATTCTGGTGCATACCCCGGTAACACACGGGCACATTATCACCCTGGTGATTACCCCGAAGAGAGAAATGAGCCGGGAAGAGGTGCTCAAGGCGTTCAAGGCGCACCCGCGTATCCGCGTGGTCAGAATCGCCGACGGCTTTAACTCAAACACCTCCCTGTTCCAGTATGGCCGCTTCCTGCTCAAACCACGGGGCGACCTGTACGAGATTGCCATCTTTGAGGAGGCGGTCGGCTTTAACGAGAAGGACATCGTCTTCGCCCTTAACATCCCTCAGGAATCGGTGACCATCCCGGAGACCATTGACGGGGTGAGAGCCTGCATGGAGATGCAGACAGACCGTTTAGAGGCGGTAGCCCTCACCAACAAGTACCTGGGGCTGGGGTGAGGCACCCATGGCCAAGCGGGACTACCTGACGCTGGACGACTTTGACTACCGGGGGCAGACGGTACTGCTCAGGGTAGATATTAATTCACCCATCGACCCCAAGACGAGGCAGATTGCCAACGAGAATAGAATCGTTCAGAGCCTGCCCACTATTCAGGCACTGGTAGACAAGGGGGCCAAGCTGGTTATCATCGCCCACCAGGGAGATACCCTGGACTATCAGAACCTCATCTCCCTGGAGGAGCACGCCCAAAGGCTCTCCCGGAAGCTGGGGCGGGAGGTCCAGTTTATCGACGATGTGGCCGGCCCGGCGGC
>DUEB01000209.1 GCA_011176655.1 Dehalococcoidia bacterium
AACCAGACCGGCCTTATTGATACCACGATGAGCACCATCCTTGACCTGGCGCCATCCCCCAACTACCACCAGGACAAGACCCTGCTCATGCTCACCTGGGGGGGAGAACACAGCCTGTGGCGGAGCCTAAACGGCGCCGCCAGGTGGGAAAGGGTGTTTGTCAGCGCCCTCCCCAGTGTGGACAGCCTGAGTATGGTATCGTTATCCCCCAGCTATGGTGACGGGAGCCAGGTGGTCTTCCTGGCCGGAGTCAGGAACGGTAGCCCGGCAATCTGGAAGTCGTCCGATAACGGTCAGCGTTTCCACTACCGGGGAGCCGCTCCCCGGGCCATTGATACCTGGGCGGTGGTTAACGACGACACCCTGTTTCTCGCCGGTTACGACGGCGCCAGCGGGCTAATCTACCTCACCAACAACAGCGGGCAGAGCTACACAAGCGGGACGGTGGTCGGCAGCGAACCCGTAAATTCAATAATCCTGTCTCCCGATTACGGGTCGGATGAGACCATCCTGGTGGGTAACACCAACGGCTGGGTCTACCGCTCCAGTGACCGCGGTGTCTCCTTCGAGCCGCTACCCCCGGACGCCACCCTGCACCCCCTCACCGGCTCGGTGGCGGTCGCCTTCGACCCCGATTCCGGCAGTCACGGCACTGTCTACGCAGCCAGCGACACCCCGGGTAAGGGTATCTATCGCTTTACCATCGGCGACAGTACGGCCTGGGAAGAAATAGACAGCCCGGCGGGTGCTATGTTCGGACAACTAGCCGTCTCGGCTGAAGGCACCCTGTACGCCACCAGCTTCAAGGCCGGTGGCGGCATGGAGCGCTCCCTTAACCCCGGCTCTTCACCGGAGCCAGACTTCGAGACCGCTACCCAGGGGCTTGAGGCTGGCGCCACGCTGAATAAGCTGTGGCTGGGGGACAGCCTCCTGTGGTCGATAGACACTACCCACGTAAGCCTAGTGACCTTCAGCGATAGCCTGAGTGCGCCGGTCACCCTTACCTCACCAGACGACCGGGCGCGGGGGGTGGGCACCCTGCATAGCGACAGCGTCAGGGACGTTGAACTTGACTGGGAGGCACTGAGCGGGGCAACGGAATATGAGTGGCAGCTTAACGACGACCTTGACCTAGCCACCGCCAGCGTCTTATTTGAGGATAACACTGGAGCCAGCTCAGAGTCACTGCCCGACCTCGAGCCGGACATCAGATACTACTGGCGGGTGAGAGCCAGCCAGCCCTTCTTAAGCCGGTGGTCGGAAGTATGGTCTTTCACCACCGTTGCGGGCAGCGAGATTACGGCTCCTGAGCTCATCAGCCCCGAAGACGGGGCCAGCGGGGTAGCCCTGAGGCCGGTATTCCAGTGGAGCACCGTAACGGAAGCCGAAGGCTACGAGCTCATCGTCTCCCGCAAAGAAGCGGGCGATGACCCACTAATACTGAAGACCGACGACTATAGCCTGTCCGATACCACCTGGGAATGCAATATAAGCCTGGACTACGATACCGATTATTACTGGAAGGTTAGAGCGATTACTTCGGAAACCAGTAGTGACTGGAGTTCGCTGGCGACCTTCACCACCGCACCAGAGTCCGGGTCGCCGCCGGGAGCGGTCTCATCGTCTGAAACGCCACCCTCACCAGCAGAACCGGGCTCTCTCCCCAAGAACCCGCCGCCACCCTCGTCAACCACCCCAGACCGGGCAGATTATTCACTGACGGCTCTGATTACCAGCGTAATCGCACTCTCAGTCGTCATTACCATTCTGGCAAGAAGGCTAAGACGGCACCCGCCCTAACCAGAAACAATTATAATTATCGGGAGTAAAAGCCCCTGCCCGGGCTAGAGCTCAACAGCGCCCTTATCTAGTAGAATCTCCATCACCCAACGCGCCGCAGTGCCGATGACGTGGCAGCACTTACTAGGGTCAGAGTGACCGCCAGCCTCTTCGAACTTTGCCAGGTCATCAGCGTCGAGCAGCCACCAGGTGCGCCCGAAGAGCTTGCGCTGGATGTGGGGACAGAGAATCGTTCCGTACTCCTGCCAGTACTTTTCAGCAAGCGCCTGGGGGGCGGGAAATGTCTCGAACAGGGCATCTACATTAGACTGCTTTCTCTCAGTGAACGACAGTTTCTCTACCGGGCGGCCGAAGAAGTAACCCAGGACCATGAGACCCCCCACCAGTGGGCCACAGGTCCCCGTGAACTGCTCGGCGGTACCCCCAGACAGGGAGGTGGATACCTTCACCACCACGTCATCAATCTCAAGGAGCTCATGGAGGGCAGCCACCGGAGCCTGGGAGCAACAGAAATTATTCTTTTCAAAATCAACGGCCAGTTCGTATGCCTTGTCCATCAGCTCCTGGCGGGACAGCCCCCGATACTTCTCCCTCACTTTTGCTTTAGCCATCAAGTCCCTCCTTTTGATTCTACTTTCCCCGAAGGCACATCTGGCAGCAACACCTTGAAATTCAGCCCCGGGCCAGGTTAACGGGAAACCCGGGCACAAACTCAGTAGTCAAGCAGGAAGACCTGGGTGCTGGCGGGCAGGCTCGACTTGTTAAAGGACAGCTTGGGCTGGGAGGCGACCTGCTCAACCCCCATCTCCGTGAGAAACCTGCCCACGGGCTCGAGCTCCCGGCTCAAGGCCTCAGTCTTGTAGTGCATGGGAATCACTACCTTCGGCTCAAGCCGTCTCGCTATCTCGGCGGCCACGGGAGCATCAATAGTGGACACGCCGCCGACCGGCACCAGCAGGA
>DUEB01000021.1 GCA_011176655.1 Dehalococcoidia bacterium
CGGCATCATGGGCACTTTGAGGGTGACACCATGACCTATCGGACCAAGGAAGAGGTCGAGGAATGTAAGAAAAAGGACCCTATCCCCAGGTTCAGGAAGAAGCTTGTTGAAATGGAAGCTCTGACCGAGAAGGATGCCGACAAAGTCGAACAGGAAGTAGCCAAGGAAATAGACGAAGCCGTCAAGTTTGCTGAGGAGAGCCCGCTTCCGGCTCCTGAAGAAGCGCTTGAGGATGTCTACGCTTAAGGAGGTAAGAGAGGTAAGAAATGAAAGAGGTAACCTTTTTACAGGCTATAAACGAGGCTATTGACGAAGAGATGAAGCGAGACCCCAAGGTATTTATCATTGGTGAGGATATAGGGAAGCATTGGGGTGGTGCCCTCGGTGAGCTCAAGGGTTTATTTGACAAGTATGGGCCGGAAAGGGTATTGGACACGCCAATCTCAGAGACGGCAATCCTGGGGGGAGCTATAGGTGCCGCCGCCACCGGGATGAGACCAATCGCCTATATGTACTTCGTTGATTTCCTGGGGGTATGCGGGGATGAGCTGATAAATCACCTCACCAAGATGAGATACATGTTTGGGGGGAAGATAAAGATGCCCCTAACCATCACCGCCTATACCGGGGCTGGCATAAGTGCGGCTGATTCCCACTCTAAGACCCTTTACGGATGGTTGATGGCTATCCCCGGGCTTAAGATTGTGGTGCCTTCGACCGCCTATGATGCCAAGGGGCTGCTCAAGTCGGCAATCAGGGAAGATAACCCGGTGATATTTCTGGAGCATAAGATGCTGATATTCGGCGGCGCAAAAAGCGAGATACCGGATGAGGAATACACCATACCCCTGGGCAAGGCGGATATCAAGAGGAAGGGTAGCGATGTCACTGTGGTGGCCACCGCGGTTATGGTTCACCGGGCGCTGGCTGCCGCCGACAAGCTTCAGGAGAAAGGCATAAGCATAGAGGTTGTTGACCCTCGAACCCTGGTACCTCTGGATAAGAAGACTATTATTGACTCGGTTAAAAAGACGGGTAAGCTGGTGGTTATGGACGAAGACCCCAAGACCGGCGGCGCCGCCGGTGAAATCGCGGCTATTGTTGCTGAGGAAGCCTTCGCTTCTCTCAAGGCGCCGATAAAGAGGGTCTGTTCGCCCGATACCCCGGTTCCCTTCTCCCCGGTTTTAGAGAAGTTCTGGATGCCCGACGAGGACGACCTCATCAAGGCAGTAACTGAGATTACGTAGTGTTTGTTCACCGCGAGGTGGTGAATCCGGCGGCTGGCATAAGCCTCGGCTGTGTGTCCGGGAGCACGGTGCATAGCCCTGAGGATTAGTCCTGTCGTTACGGGGTTGGTGGTAGCTGTAAGCCGGTAGCGGCGCTCTTATTTCTTTTTGGGGCTGTCGGTAAGGGTTGGTGTACTCCTGTAGTTGCGCCTCCAGGGGTGGGGCTACTGTCCTGAGAAAGCCCTGGCGATAGAACCGGCTAGTGACGACCTCAGGGTTAACTCCGCTGGCGGTGTGGTGTAAATCACACCGCGCGGTTTAACTCTTTGGCAAGCTCCTGTCTATCCTTCGGGCTGCCTATGAATACCAGGGTGCTTTCCGGCTTCATAACGTGGTCCTCGGGTGGGTTGTATGTCCATTCCTCCCCGGTTCTGACCGCCAGCAGAAGTATTTTGGGATACCTTTTGAGCTTGAGCGACGAAATGCTTTGGCCGCTGAATGCAGGGGAGATATGGACTTCTTCAACACGCAGGTTTTGTTCCCGGTCGCGCAGCATGATATCCAGGAAGGACACCACGGTAGGTCTTACCATTTCCGAGGCCATTCTCAGGCCGCCTATGAGCCAGGGGGAGATAACAGCGTCGGCTCCCGCCTTTTTCATCTTGTCACTGTTGTTGAGTTCATTACACCGGGATACCACCCTCAGCTCAGGGTTAAGCTGCTTTGCCGTCAGGGTCACCACCAGGTTCTGGTTATCGTCTCCCAGGGCGGCAAACAGACCTCTGGCTTGCCCGATTCCAGCCTTTAGCAGCGTGTCGTTATCGGTAGCGTCACCCTCAATGAAAGCCCTGCCCTTGGCTGTGTCCAGAAACTTATCAGCGGTGTCCTTACTGATATCGACCATCACGTGCAGCCTCTTGGTGGCGGTAAGCTCATCCGATATGTGTGAGCCGAGGTCTCCGCTGCCGCAGATAATATAGTGGTCCTTATAATCCTTGACCTTTCTTTCCATTTTCCGTCTCCTAAAGGACTTTGTAATCTCTCCCTCGACAAGCAGGGCCGTAAGGTTGGTGATAATGTAGAAGAGCACGCCGATACCGGCGATGGCTATGAAGATGGTGAATATCCTTCCCCCCGGAATGAGAGCCACCTCGATTACTTCGCCGAAGCCGATGGTGGAGATGGTGATAACCGTCATGTAGAAGGTGTCAAAGAGTGAATACTGCGGCCCGGCTATCAGCCGGTAGCCTATGGTGCCTATCAAGAGAACAGCGATTAGCGCCGCTACAGGCCATACGAATCTCTTCAGAATCTTTGTATCCATAAGCTATGCCACTCTGGCGGGCGGTTTAGAATCGAATATTAAAGGTGCCCTTCCCTAAATGGTTATTGTGTCCCCCTCGCTGGCGACTTTTATCGGTATCCCCAGCTCGCTTGATACCCCCCGCACCTCGTCCCTAATCTCGGCTTCAAACTTCGGGCTCAGGTGGATTAAGACGACCCGGGGGAGATACCCTTTAGTGCTGCGAAAGTCGGCTAGCTCCTTGAGCAGGAGTTTGGGGCAGAGGTGTCCCGCATCCCAGGCCGTTTTCTCCAGTCTATCAGGATAGGTGGTGTCGATAACAAGGAGCTGGGGGGAGGTGCTTTCCCACAATCTGTGGAGACCGGGGCCGGTGTCGGTGGCATAGAGCAGCCTCTTCTGCTCGGGAGAGGTTATCTCGAAACCTACCGTCCCGATGGGGTGGTTTAAGGGCACGGCCATAACGGTATAGCCCTCGATATCCTGGGGGCTCAGGGCTTCCAGGCGGCACAGCTCAAGCGCCGGCTTTTTCAGGAAGGAGTTTTTCTCGGTAAATTTAGGGTAAATCAGGCCGTCAACCAGGTGGGAGCTAAGGATATCCAGGGTCTCTTGAGCGGCGAAGACCCGGGTCAGTTGCTGGGAGTTGTTAAAGGCGAAGGCGGGGACGGCCCTGATGTGGTCGTAGTGGCCGTGGGAAAGCAGTATAGCTCTTATCCTCTCCTGCTCCTTGAAGGAGAGCTCCGAGGTCAGGCTGCCGGCATCTACCGCCAGGACGTCGTCAATCAGGACGGATACCAGCCTCGTGTCTCTAGACTCTTCGTTGTGTGTTCCCAGGAATCTGATATTCATCTTATCGTTCTAGGGTTATCATGGGTTTCTGAAGAGCGCCTTCTCCTCATCCTGAAGGCCATTAAGTTCCTCAGCGCGTACCCATACCAGCTCGTTATCTCCGATGCCGCGCAGGGGGACATACTTCAGGACATATTTGGCAGCCGTTTCTTCAGGCATGTGTTGCTCGATATCGAAACCCCGGCGGGAGAAGCAAAAGGTAAGGGCGCTCAGTTTTTGTAGTCTGGCGGCGATATTGATACAGGGGCCGACGTAGTCTTCGCCGTTTCCCACCGAGAATACGGTGCCCCGGGCGAGGCCGCATCTGAGAATCCTGGGCGGTTGAGCTACCACCTTTCTTATGGTGGGATAAAATTCGTGCACATAGTTACCGCAGATTTCCCAGAGCGAGGTGACCACGTTGCAGATTTCGGCTCCGCCCATGTTGCTGGTATCCCAGAGGAATAAGACCCCGTCTCCCAGAAACTTTGCCAGGAAGGGGAGACTGGCCCACAGCGTCTTTTCGTTCTCGTCGCCTTCTTTGAGCAGCCCTTTCTTGATTTCGCTGAACAGCCAGTCCAGGAAGCGGCTGAGGTATTCGGGGACGGCCAGATGGGGGTCGACCTGACCGCAGAAATTGGTAAACCCGGACAGGTCAAAGATAGCCGCCAGGGCTTCTTGCTGCGTCGAGCGTAAACTTATTTCCCCGAGCCCTAGCACGTCAGGGTTGAACCTGTCGAACTGCTCGCTGGCGAGCGTTAGCAGTCTCACCCGCTTGTCGCTGCCCTCCAGGGTCACCGTTTTGAATTGTTCTTCCAAGGTAATCTTTCCCATTTTGAGTCCCCCTGTTCCGTTCAGGCTGTTCTCACGGAATTATTTCCCCCTATTTCTCGCCACGGCTACGGGCCAAGCAGGCTCAAGCCCAGACTGATGCCCACCGCAGCTACAATGCTTACCAGTATTATGACTATCAGCAGGGTCAGAAACTGCCGGGAGGCAAGGACTCTCTTCACCAGTGTCTGGGGACTAAACTCTTTGGCTACCGCCGCCGTCTCTTCAGAGGTCTTCCTGGCCACCTCCGCCGCTTCCCTGGCGATTGAAAGCGCCTCTTCCGCCTTGGTGACGGCATCCTGTGATGCCGCTAGGGCGGACTCTTCCGCCTTCCTGGCTTCTTTGCTGGCTTGCTCAGCCTTCATAAAGGCCTCGGCGGCGGCTTCCTCAGACGCCTTCTTGACTACTTCAGCCTTCTTCAGGGCGTCCTGCGACGCGGTTATGGCTGCCTCCTCGACCTTCTTGGCTTCCCTGATGGCTTGCTCAGCCTTCATAAAAGCCTCGGCGGCTGCCTCCTCGGACGCCTTCTTGACCTCTTGAACCCTCTTGGCTGCGTCGTGTGAGGCAGTCAGGGCGGCCTCTTCCGCCTTTCTGGCTTCCTTGGCGGCCTCCTCGGCTTTCCGGGAGGCTTCGGCGGCGGCTTCCTCGGACGCTTTCTTGGCTACTTCGGCGGCTTCTCTGGCGGCGATACTTGCTTCTTCGGCTCTGCTGGACGCCTGTCGCGCGGCTGCCGTGGCCGCTTCCTCAGCCTCCTTGGCTCCCCGGGCGGCTTCTTCGGCCTTCCGGGCGGCTTCAGTGGCGGCTTTTATATTGCTCTCCATCTCATCGAGAATTTCGGGGAGTGGTTTGGTTAGGATTTTGGGGCCCTCGTCCTCTTCTTCTTGGCGCGGCCGGATATTTTCCTCGGTCATGTTTATCCCCCTTTATTGAGAGCGTTCTAGTTTCCCGGCACCAGCTACCGGGAGACTGCGAGACATACCCTGCGCTGGCTGTTACTGCTAATTATGCGCCCCGCTCTTAATCTACCACAGAGCGAGCGCGGCAGCCGTAGGTCTTACGTTGGCGCTTGATTTTAGTGCTATAATCAGACCGTTGTCAATGACTGAGGGGGTTCTCGGTGGCTGGTTGAGCGCCCGTAGAGGCTTGCGGTGACTGCATACCCGTTCCATGTATTATATTTTTCCGCAATTATTGATATAATCTATCACGATACATCCATAATTCAAGCAGCAAATAGTTAAACGGAGGACGGTGCGCATGGTAGATAGTGGGAAAACCAGGAAGATTATGACAAAGCCGCTTCCTCAAATTCTCGACGAGATTGAGGATAGTATCAGACTGGCTGACGAGGCGGCTAAGAATGCCAGGGATGCGGCCTTAGAGGCCCGCCAGGCTGGAGAGAAAGCCTTCGATGAAGCCACCAAGATTGCCAACGAACGTATCGCCGAGGTTGAGCAGATAGCCAGGGACGCCAGGCAACTGTCCGAACTGTTAAGGCTGGCGGTGATGGACGGTATTAAGGCCATAGATAAGAGGCTTTCCCAGAAGGCCCCGCCGGGAGAAGATACCTCCCGGAAGTAAATGGGCGGTGAATTAAAGAGAGTAGGGTGCTTTGGGCTGCTCCTGGACCCGGGCTGAGGCCTTCCTTTGAGCTTCGGGACGAAGCAATATCGCCGGCGGGGTCGCCGGGCGGCCCCGAAGAGATTCGTCGGCGTGTCTTAAATATGGCAAACCCCAGCCGGTTACATATTCTTATAATATTATCAATCCAAAAACAGTTGGAAAGGAGTATAAGATGTCTCAGGACAAGCTCTCGATAGTATTAAGGATACTTGATAACGAGTCGCAGCTTATAGAGCGCGCCGACCGAAAGGCGATAGCCTTACTATCGATACTGGGTGTGTTCATGGTCTTTTTCATCGTCTACTACCGCCTTATTCCGGTAAATCAGGTCACGGTGGCTTTGACTGCATCCTACTTCGCTCTGGCGATACTAGCCATAGCGAGTTTGGTGATGGTGGTACATCCCAGAATTGTTCATGGGGAACAGACGGAAGACCAAAAGGCGGACAATATGCCTTCTTGTGACCCCGCCTTTTTTGGCGGAATCTGTAAATTCCCTGACCTAGCGGCTTACAGAAAGGCGCTGGGGGATATGATGGCTGATGAAGCGGTAACCTTTAACATCTACAGCCGACAGGTCTTCAGCCTGGCCCAGATAAATGCCGTAAAGTACAAGCACATACAGCGCGCCACATTCGTCACTATTGGCGCCCTGGCGATAGAGCTCAGTATTATTGTTTACCTGTTCGCTAATTATATGGGAGTGGGCATTATGCCCCCGATTATCTAGCCTCTCTCTGCATGGCAGGTAAACAAAGTCTTAATAGCCGGGGCTGGATATGCCCCTTGTCATTGACGCGGGGTTCGGCGGGTGAGAGAATTATAGAGACAAATTCGTGGGGGAGAAAATGCTAGACGAAATTAATAGTCTGTTTCCGGTACAGTTCATAGAAGGACGCAACAAGGGTGCCGAGCCGGGGCAAGTATCCGCTATCTCTACCGGGGCGTATATACTCTATGCGCCGGAGGTAAGCTACAGCATAGCTCACATTGACATCTTTCTAGCGTGGACGGAGGCGGTACCCAGCTATAAGAACAAGCTGTGCCTTTACCCTGCCTATCTGGACCATCCGAGTGATATTGTGCTTACCGAGGGTACCATGGTCTTTAAGGCCGGTATAGAGCCTTATCGAGGGTGGCGGCGAATCGAAATCGCTAGACCGGTGGTTCTCATCGCTCACAAAAAGTACTGGCTAAGGTTTACCGAGCTAGAGACCGACTTCAAGTTCTATGCCGCAAAAGAGGGTGATGAGATTAACACCGTGGTCGCCGAGGATGATAAATGGCATTCAAGTCATGACCGGCTCATGCTCCGCTTCTTCGGCCGGGTTTTCCCCGTTGCCGCGAGGTAGGGTCGACGGGTTACTTAATATCCTTAAAGGCATTTCGGCCCTCACCTTGTGCTGACTGAAGAAGCCTTCTCCTCGGCGAGTAATAGATATGGCGATAGGCTGAGGGATGCGAAACGCATGGATAGTCTTTGCTGAGCGCCGGGTTATGCGCATCACGACTCACGGGGATGTTGCTAGCGGGCTCTTGGCATCTCCTCTGGGGACTCGGCGGGCGTAGGCGGTATTGTTAGCCGGCTGTTATTGGTTCGTTCTGATTTTTTGGTAGCACTCGCTACAGTAGACGGGCCTACCCTGCACCGGCTCGAACGGCACCTCGGTCTCCTTACCGCACTCGGCGCATACTGCGGGGAACATCTGGCGTTGGGGTCGGTAGTCGTTACTGCCGTAGCGCATGGCTCTCCTCGCCTCGCGGCACGCTGGACAGCGCTTGGGGTCGTTGGTGTAGCCTTTGGATTGGAAGAATTGCTGTTCCTCAGCACTGAAGGTAAAGGTAGCTCCGCAATCAGAACACTGTAAACTCCTGTCCTCGAAGTCCATTGGCTGACCTCCACTCTGGTCACTAGTTGGCTTGAGTTTTGGCCATCCAGAACCTGGGCAAATCCATAGCAGACTGGCCGGTAGAGATAACCTAAACTAAAACCACCGGAAGATAGTATATAGCAAACTGGCTTTCGGTGCAAGAGCCAGGGCTGACGTCCTTTATATCTCTCTGTCACCCGTATGGCGCTCCGGGTAGCTTAAAGGGCTTTGGAGTTGATGAAGAAGCCGTTTCTGGCCGCCTCCTCCAGGGTCTCCTTTATTTTCACCACCCGCGGCCCGTCCCTGCGTAGCTCCACCTCCAGTTTGTCCTGGGGGTATATCTCAATCTCGCGTTCGCCATCCAGAGCCACCAGCGCCAACCTGTCGACGCTGATGCCTACCCTTTCATTGAGACCTAATACCCGGTGTGCCTCTATCCCCACCTCTCTGATTACCCCGGGCGCGATGGTGGCGCTTACCCTCATGTTGTCCTTGCCGATGCGGAGATAGAGCCCCTGGTCGTCGTCGGCGGTTATGGGGTGGAAGCTGCCTCCGATTGAGGCCATACCGACATATGAGGGGTGGCACTGCGTGGCGAAAACCTCTCTTACCTGGGAGATGTCCCATATGGCTCTGGCGCCGATAAACTGCTGGTCTAAGACGACGGCATCTATCAGTGCTATATTGACTACCTGGCCGTTCTTATATATGTTCAGTTTCTTGGTGAGGGTGATACAACGCTCCGGGTCAACGATACCTCGGGCGATAATACCGGCGGCCAGTCCGGCGGTGGTGCCCTCCACCATGAAGGGGAAGGTGTTGTTGGTGCCGGTAGATATGGGCATCAGGGGCACCCGTCCGCAGGCGCGCGCCACCACGCGGTTGGTGCCGTCGCCGCCCATGGTGATGATGCAGTTTACAGCCTGCTGGCGCATTAGCTGGCTGGCTTTCATAGAGTCCTCAGACTCGTTGGTTACTGGCATATTCAAAATAGAGGCGCGGGATGTCAGCTTGTGCTGCCCGATGTCAGCCAGGGCTCGGTTTCCCAGGTGGTCGCGGTCGGGCATGATTAGAATCTCACTAACCCCCACCCAGTCCAGAGCCATGATTACCCGCCGCAGGATACCAATCTTTTGATAGCTGCCCATGGTGGTGGCATGGGCGACCAGCCTTCTTATGTCCATGCTGGCGAACGGGTTGGCGATGATGCCTACTTTGCTCATTTGGCTAGTTAGCTCCTCACCTGAGGTTTAGGCTGCCCTTTAAGCCGGGTCTGGCGAAGTGGATTTCGTAGGCTTACAGTAGGCGGCCAGGGCTTATCCCGGCTGAATTTCCTCGGTGCCTGGTAATCTCTTTGTCGTTCGGGATAAATGGTTATATAATATGCCAGCGACCGGTTAGCTAGTTCGGGTAAGCCGCTTCTCTATTAATGATAACATTACTGGCGGGGGATAGTGAAGTTTTGGGGAGCCGGGCGCTTACTTTCGGCCTCGGTAAGGCGTAAGAAAGGGAGAGAGCCATAGATAGCGTAGTAAGCTTCAGCCTGAAGCAGACCTGCCCCGATACCGGCGCTCGCGCCGGTGAGCTGGTCACCCCTCACGAAACAGTGCCGACGCCGGTATTCGTGCCGGTAGGCAGCCAGGCTACCGTTAAGGCGCTCACCCCCGATGACCTCAAGGCTCTGGGGATAACCGTGGTCATGGCTAATACCTATCACCTCTACCTGAGACCGGGCATAGAGGTGATTGAGGAGGGTGGGGGGCTGCACAGGTTCATGGCCTGGCCGGGGGCTCTGATGACCGATAGCGGGGGCTATCAGATATTCAGCCTGGCACGCTTGCGCCGGCTTAACGACCAGGGGGTTACCTTTCGTTCCCACATCGACGGGAGCCAGCATCTTATCACCCCGGAGCTGGCTATCCAGTTTCAGGAGTCGCTGGGTGCCGACATCATCATGGTCCTGGACGAGTGCCCACCGCATACCGAGACCCTCAAGGGGGTCGAGGAGGCAACGGAGCGGACCCACCGCTGGGCGGAGAGGTGTCTTGAGGCGAAGACCCGCCGTGACCAGGCATTGTTTGCCATTGTCCAGGGCGGGCTCTTCCCGGAATTGCGCCGTAAGTCCGCCCGCTTTCTCAGCGCGCTGGGGTTTTCGGGCTATGCCATCGGCGGCTTGAGCCTGGGAGAACCCGGGGCGCTGACCAACGACATGGTTACGGAGGTAGTGGCCCTGCTTCCCGAGGGTAAGCCGAGGCACCTGATGGGGGTGGGGTCTCCCGAGGATATCGTTGCCGGGGTAAGCCGCGGGATTGACATCTTCGATAGCGCCCTGCCCACCCAGGTAGCTCGGAAGGGAGCCCTCTTTACCCGGCAGGGGAGGTTTAATATCCGTAACTCGGGCTACCGCCGGAAGGAGGGCCCCTTCGACCCGGATTGTGGCTGTTATACCTGTCGTAATTTCTCAGCCGCCTACCTGCATCACCTGTTCCGAAGCCAGGAGCTGCTCGCTTACCGGCTGGCTACGATCCACAATCTATACTTTATGACCGACCTGATGAGGATGATAAGGGAGGCTATCCTGAGCGGCAGCTTTAGCTCTTTCAGGGATGACTTCCTGGCCCATTACCGGCCCACCGATGATGAGGTGCGGCGCGCTCAGCGGGAAAGGTGGCTTAGTGCCCAGAGCCGCAAGGGGACAGGCCGGGAATGACCATTCTGGAAATGGCACCGGACACACTTTTCAACAGCCTGCTCTGGGTCGGCTTTATCTTTCTTGACCTGGGGCTGGTTACCCTTATCTACCGCTTCTTCGGGAAGACCGGGCTCTATACCGTCATCGTCGCCTCGGTCATTGTGGCCAATATCCAGGTGGTGAAGACGGTGGCGGTATTCGGGCTGGTGGCTACCCTGGGGAACGTAATCTACGGCAGCATCTTCTTTGCTACCGACATTCTGAGCGAGGTCTACGGTAAGAAGGCGGCGCGACGCGGGGTGTGGCTCGGCTTCATCGGCATGGCCCTAGCGACGCTGTGGATGCAGCTTGGCCTGAAGTTCATCCCCCACGCCTCAGACTTTGCCCAGGGTTCCCTGGTGACCATCTTCGGTCTGATGCCCCGAATCGCCGCCGGCAGCATCACCGCCTATCTCGTCTCTCAGCACCACGATATCTGGGCCTTCCTCTTTTGGAAGAATAAGACCCAGGGGAGGTTTCTCTGGCTGAGGAACAATGCCTCGACCATGGTCTCCCAGGCGATTGACAGTGCCATCTTCTGCAGTATCGCTCTGTGGGGGGTCTTTGATACGGCGACCTGGCGTGAAATCCTGCTCTCCACCTACCTTCTCAAGCTGGTGGTGGCGGCGATTGACACCCCGTTTCTCTATCTGGCCAAGAGGCTGAGTCCAACGGTACTAAAAAGGGAAGCCGCCGCTAAGTAACCCGCCGTCGGAGTAGGGTTCCGGACAAAACCAGCCGCCTAGCTTCGTCTCTGGCTGTAGATACAGCCGCAGTAGTCCTGGCGGTAAAGCGCCCACTTCTTGGCAAGCTCCAGAGTCCGCTTGAAGCCGTCCTGCTTCTTAAAGTCCCTGACCAGGAACCTCTCCCCACCAATCTCCCGCCCTACCCGGTTAACTATCTCGGCTGACTTATGGGGGCTTACCGTCAGGGTGGTGGTGAAGGCGTCCCCACCCCGGTCTTTCATAAAAAGGTAGGTTTTTTGCAGTCTCAGCCGGAAGCAGACCTCGCATCTCTTACCACCCTCGGGCTCGTTTTCCAGACCGGCGGTTTCCTCAAACCACTCTTCCGGTACATAAGGAGCTACTTCCAGGGGAAAGCCCATTTTCCTGGCTACCGTGCGGGCAACCTCCAGCCTCCGCTGATACTCCTCTAGGGGGTGAATATTCGGGTTATAAAAGAGCCCGAGGACAAGATGCCCCTCTCGGGTCAGCCTCTCGGCAACTCCAGCGGCACAGACCCCGCAGCAGATATGCAGCACTATCTTCATAAACACTCCGCTAGCCTTTTTTATAGACACTTCGGGGTCCTTATGATCTGCCCCCAAAGATTAGTCCACTTTCTAAGCTAGTATTAGAGCCATAGTTGCTTCTGGAGCCGGCGGCCGATGGCCAAGAGTGCTATGTGGCCGTACACCAGTATAATCCATTTTCCATTCTTCGATAATACCTCTGGCCTTATTAATCGTGGTAAACTAGTTATGGTAAGTTCACTTTGTTGTGTCAAGTTGTATACGGAGGGTAGAATTAATCTATACACACGGGAGAAAGGAGAGGTCTTTACGAAAGGAAGGTAGCGAGATAGCCGAAAAATTTTTAGCGCCGAACCTATTTCCCCGTTACAGATGATTTAAGATTTGTTGTATAATTAGTTGGATATATATTTCCCGATTGGGAAGTTAAGGTATAGATGCTGATGAAGGTTTTACGAATAACAATATTGAGTATTCTCGCTTCCATGCTGGCGGTCGTTAGCCCGGCTAGCCCGGCCCTAGCTGCTTATTATGAAGAAATTTCTCTTGACCCTGGTGAGGGTGAAGTCGGCAATTATATATATGTGAATGGCAATGACTTCGACGACAACGTTTATGTGAGGATATATCTCACCCATGAAGAAGCGGAACCGGGGGACGACATAGACAGCGATGTTAAGGACTACGAGATAGTGAAGTCTTCGGTTTTTGTCGATGATGACGGCGAGTTTGAGGAAGCACGCTTCACGATACCCTCGGCGCTCACCGATGGCGAAGACGAGGTGGAAGTTGGCGGCGGAACCTACTATGTTTGCGTTACCTATTCCGGCAATGACAGAATAGTGGCGGTTGAGGAGTTAACCATCATCGGCGGCGAGATTGAGATAGACCCTGATGAGGGTACTGTAGATTCCGAGGCCGAGATTACGGGTACGAAATTTTCCAAAGACGAAGAGCTCACAGTTGAGTTTGATAATGAGGAAATTGACATCGATAGCGGTGATGAACAGGTCGATGAAGACGGTGAATTTGTACTATCCATTATCATCCCGGGGAGTACTGCCGGAGAGCATACTATTACCGTCAGCGGCGATGAAGGCTCCGAGGCTGAAGCCACCTTTACCGTTGTGCCGGAGGCATTTGTAAGTCCCCTTGAGGCATCACCCGGTGAGCTGGTAACTATTAGCGGCACCGGATTCGGTGGCAAGGAAGATGTTGACATCGCCTTCTGTAGCGTTGATTTCGAATCCGTCGCCGAAACGGATAGTGACGGCAGTTTCAGTGTTGACCTTGAGGTACCCGACGTGAGCAGAGGTATCTATTTCGTCGACGTCGAGGACGAGTCGGGGAACGAATCCGTCACGATTAATTTCACGGTAGCGGAAAATATCGCACTCAGTACCAGCCCGATTACCAGCGAGCCCGCACCGGGATACGTCGGCATGGACATTACGGTTAGCGGCGTGGCTTTCAAAGCCAGCTCCCAGATAACCATCATCTACGCATCGACGCCGCAGACGGTGGCTACCACGACCAGCGATATCTATGGTAACTTCACCGCCAGTTTCCCGATACCGATAAGTACAGCCGGGAGCCACACCATCACCGCCAGCGACGGCACTAACTCACTACAGGTCTCCTTCTACATGGAGTCCGAAGCACCGGACGTTCCATCGCTGTCACTGCCTCTGACAGGGAGAAAAGTAGAATCGCCGACCCGTTTCGATTGGGGCGGCGTGAGCGATGACAGTCTCCCGGTAACCTATACCCTGCAAGTAGCTACCAGCGAGGATTTTTATTCTGCTTCTATGGTACTTGAGAAGGCAGAGCTTACTTCTTCCGAATATACGCTTAGTGAATCTGAAGAGCTTGAGCCGCGGTCTAAGGAAGAGCCCTACTACTGGAGGGTAAAGGCGGTAGACGGGGCATCTAATGAGAGCGCCTGGTCAGGAGAGAGGGCGTTTTATGTCGGTTCTACTGCCTGGACCGTCACTCTCTTCGAGTTTACCCTTTCCGTTTGGGCGATTATCTGGTGGTGTGTGGGTTGCCTGGTAGCCGGTTTAGTGGGCTACTCGGTGGGTAGAGGGCGGAACAGAAGTGAAACTGATTAAGCTCCGGTATATATCTGAATAACACCAGGGGCGGCGAGCCTTACTGTTCTACTTTAACTTACGAGTTGTCCTTCTCAACATCTCCTTCTCTTGCTCTCCTGCTCCGTGACTACAAGGTAGAATTGGAAGTACAGAGGTTGCTATTAGGCAAACCTTTGAATGATAGTGATTATGTGTTTGCCCACCCTGATGGCATCCCTTTAGACCCAAGCACTGCTACTCATGTATTTGGCAGGGTTACTCGCAGAGCTGGGCTAGGACACCTGAGACTACATGACCTACGTCATACCTACACTTCTATTATGATAGCAGCGGGTGTAAATGTGAAAGCCATTAGTCAAAGCTTGGGGCAGGTCAACTTCATACAGCAGTTAAGACAACCCTTTGCTGAACATTCCTCGGTTTTGTTCAACTTCGCTGCGTCTAACAAGAATACAGAAGGTAAAATCTCAAAAGATAGTTATACGGTTACCCTACCCTTGAAAAGAGGAAGATAAGTAAAAATGACAAAGCCTCCCGAGGTTGAAGGCTAAGAGATAAATGGCTGCAATCCTAATTGGGCGTTACGCAAACATCACGATACGATGCTTTGTTTGATGCGATTAGACTAACGAGTTCACTGCGGGGCTTGACAATAAAGAACTCCCTTGATTAAAGTATCTTGTACCTGATGAATTGGGGGCAACAATACGAACTTGTCGTGTTGCTCATTTGGGTGTCACCTATAGCCTTGTTTGGTTCAATGAGCGTATAGATGCAGATGAAGCTGACTTTCTTGGGTGCAGCCCGCAATGTTACCGGTTCCCGCTATCTCTTGGAAACTAGCAACGCAAGAATCTTGATAGATTGCGGCCTGTTTCAGGAAAGAGAATTCAGATATCGAAATTGGGAGCCGTTTAGCATACCACCCAGTAGTATTAATGCCATGCTACTGACCCATGCTCATCTTGACCATTCTGGCTTAATACCGAAAGTGTGTCGTGAGGGCTTCCGCAGCAATATCTACTGCACACGCGCTACCACCGACATTGTGAAGATAATGCTGCTGGATTCAGCGAAACTGCAGGAAGAAGACGCTGAATTAAAGAGGAGGAGGCACGCACGCGAAGGCAGGAGGGGGCCCTATCCTGAAATTCCACTTTATACTATAGAAGATGCAGAGGCTTCGTTTGCCTGTTTTTCGCATACAGTAAGATACTCAGAACCAGTCATGATTAGTGATGGAATCGAAGCTAGTTTTCACGATGCTGGACATGTCTTAGGCTCATCAATGATACAAATCAGGGTAAGTCAAGGTGCAAAGGAGAGAACACTCTTATTCTCTGGGGATGTTGGCAGGTGGCATCTGCCAATGTTGCGGGACCCATCTTTGTTCACCAGGGCAGACTACGTCATAGTGGAATCAACCTATGGCGACAGACTGCATGGAGACCAAGCGGAAATTGCCGATAATCTAGCTGAAATCATAAATTCAACCTACCAGGCCGGGGGAAACATAGTCATCCCCAGCTTTGCTCTGGAGCGGGCGCAAGAAGTCCTGTACTATCTTAATCAATTGCTGATTAGTAACCGTATCCCTCATTTACCGGTGTTTCTTGACAGCCCGATGGCGATTAGCGTGACTGAGGTATTTA
>DUEB01000210.1 GCA_011176655.1 Dehalococcoidia bacterium
ACCACCGCCATCATCTCTTCCTTGATTAGCTCCACCATGCGGCCGGTCGTTATATACTTGATGGACAGCACCAGGAGGACAATGCCGCCGGCGATGGCAAAAGAGCCCACGGAAATCCCTATAAGATTCAAGATGAAGCGGCCGAAGAAGAGAAAAGCAAGCCCGACAACCGCCGCGGTGCCGACGGCGATATGGGCAGCCTTATGCTTTTCAGCGAGGGGCATGCCCTCGGTCAGGGACAGGAAAAAGGGGACATTACCCAGGGCGTCAATGGCGATAAACAGCGGCACGAAGGTAAGCGGCAGAGATTCCGTCCAGTTAGTCATGAGTCCAGCCCTCAGATTGCGCCCCCGGGCGTTATTTTAATCGCTTCTGGTGGGTGAGCTTATCATCCCCGGGCGCATAGAAGTCGGAGAGGCAGCCGACTATGCGATAGCCCCGGTTAAGGTAAAAACGCCTTGTTTTTTGGTATCCCGGTTTGGAAGATGTTTCAATGATGATGAGTCTTCCCTCAGCCCTTCTTATCTCATCTTCAGCGAAGGTCATAAGGGCGCTGCCGATACCCTTGCCCTGCTTCTCAGTGGAGACCGCCAACCAGTATACGTCCCAGGTGCCTTCGGTCAGGGGGGCAGGGCCGTAGCAGATGTAGCCAGCTACCCTCGAGCCTGCTTCCGCCACCTGGATGTAATACCCTGACCCCGACGGGTTATCAAGGTAACTGTCAATGACCTCCTCCGCCACCGCCACCTCAGGCGGCTCAAACTCCGGGAGCGTCCGAAGCAGCCTGATTACCTCCGGCTTGTCATCACGGGTCATGGGTCGTATCCTGACTGTCACGGCTGGCTATTCTCCCAGGTAAGCTCGATAATCTTCTCGATAAACCGGGTGTAACTCATCCCGGCGGCTTCAGCCTGGAGCACCGCCCCGGAACCGGGAGCAATGTCGGGGTTTGGATTTACCTCTATAATCTGCAGCTTTCCATATCTATCTCGGCGCATATCTACTCTCCCGTATCCCCGCTGGCATACCAGGTGGAAGACCTGCTGCGCTGTCTCGATAATGAGTTCTTTCTCGTCAGGCGGGATTTGAGCCGGGCACACTACCCTCGTTCCCTGAAAGTAGGGGCTTTCCGGCTCCCATTTGGCGGCGAAGGTGAGAATCTCAGGTAGACCCGGGGGCAATGAATAGGCGATTTCCGATACCGGTAGCACGGTGCTTTTGCCATTCCCGAGAACGGTAACATTGAGCTCCCGACCGTCGATAAACTCCTCGACCAGCGCTTCCCCGCCGTAGAGCCGGCACACCCTGGCGACCTGTCTTGCTAGAGCCGCAGAGTCACCTGCCACGCTGTCTGGCGACAAGCCGTGGCTCGCATCCTCGTTACCGGGCTTTACGATGCAGGGATAACGGAGGTTAAACCGGGGGAGGGTCTCTGGAGTAAGCAATTGAAAATCGGGCGTCCCGATGCCCGCCGCTCTCATAGCCTGCTTGGATTTTGCCTTGTCCAGCGCCAGTGCTAGCGCCGCCGCCGGACAGCCGGTGTAGGGCACGCCGACCTGAGCCAAAACCTCCGGCACCAGGGCTTCGGTCTGCGGCTGGCCACAAAAGCCCTCGAAGAGATTAAAGACCAGGTCTACCTCTAGAGACCGGAGCCTTTCCTCGGCTGCCTCGATAGGTAATGCCAGAGGAACCGTGAAGGCATCATCACCCAGTTCAAGCAGGGCATGACAAAC
>DUEB01000211.1 GCA_011176655.1 Dehalococcoidia bacterium
CCTGCCGCCGGCCGCCGAAGGCGCCGCCCAACATGAGACTCCAGACAATCCAGTACATTACCAGCGGTATGCCCGAAAGCAGGGTGATAACCAGCATATCACGATTCCTGATGTGAGACATTTCTTGGCCCAGGACCGCCCTGAGCTCGTCCTTATCCAGCAGTTTCATGAGTCCCTGGATAACACAGACTCGCCCGTCTCGCTGCGTGCGGCCGAAGGCGAAGGCGGTGGGTATCCTGAGCTACGAGGATACCCACCTTAGGCTTGGGAAGGCCAGCTTCCCTGGCTAGTTCAGCCACCATCCGGCGTAGCTCGGGCGATTCCTTCTCCGAGACCCACTTTGCCTTCATTGTCCAGGCAACTATGGAGGGGCCGACAAGATACTGTAAGCCAATGAAGGCAAAAGCCAGGATAATGTAGAAATACACATTGCCCGCTCCCGCCCAGATGCCGATACCCGTAATTACACCGTAGAGAATACCAAAGAGCAGAGCCACCAGAAGGAACATCCGGCCCCTCAGATGCATAGAACCCCCCCCCATCAACCGCGAATCTCAGCATCTATTATAAAGCCTGCAACATTTATCCCGCAAAACGCCGCATCACTAATTAAGAATCAGCACCCATACATTGAGCGCCGAGGCGATACTTAACCACGCCAGGTAAGGCGCTAGCAGTCCGCCAGCTACCCTCGATAGCTTAAAGAACTTAATCATGGTAATAAGCACCAACACCCAGAGGCAGATGATGAGAACCGCCCCGCCGAGGATAGAATGCCAGCCGAAGAAGACTACCGACCACATCAGATTAACGACCAGCTGCACCCAGAAAAGGGTGAAAGCCGGCTTCACACCAGGCTGAGCCAAGCCCCGCCGCCAGACTAAAAACACGGCCACCCCCATCAGGGCGTAGAGGCTAGTCCACACAGGAGCAAACACCCAGTTCGGCGGGGTAAACGATGGTTTCGCCAGGGTAACGTACCAGGTCGTAATGGCTGGCGTCGTGAAAAGGGCGCCGATGAGCCCGGCACCCTCACAGGCAGCGATGCTGCCTACCAGCTTACCGACTTCAGCTTTATTTAGTCTTGCCATAGCTAACCTCCATTCGGATGTTAAACACCCCGAATTAACCTCAGGGCTAAAGCCCCTAAAAAGCTATCTCCCTCAAGCAGAAGTCCGGGACGGAGTTTCCGACGGGTGATATAGCGGTCGGTCTCCAGACAGTAATCCCGCAAGCGTTCTGGATTTCTACCAGATTACAGCGCGGTTGTCAAGGGAGTCCTTTCGGAGATTAGGGGAGCGGCTAAACGCTCGCCCACACCAGCTTTGAATACCGGCCTGATAAGGGCGGCGGGAGCTAAGCCCAGAGCAGGGAGCGGCCTATTTCCCCCTCTTCGCGTATTCATCACACCAGGTAGCATTGGGACGCTCCGGGCGGCGGCAGGCGCTACGCCAGTTCCACTTACAGCTATCGCACAGGAAGACATTCAGCCCCAGCGCCTTCTTGATTCTGAGGCTAATTCTGTGTCTTAACGGAGGCTTCTTAGGCTTCATCCTTAATACCACTAAACGTAACTAGCTTGCCCCTTTAATATATCAGTTCGGGTGCGAGCTAGCAAGAATTGTGCTACAATAAGGCGATAAAACCCTGACTACCTTGATAGATAACCCGGCGGCGTATAATCAGACCCCGGCGAACCACTCCGGTAATAATACGGCTGGGCCAGGGAGGTAACCGACAGTGGCCGTTTCTCAGACCAAGAAAGAAGAAAAGCTGAATATGCAGTCGCTTACCTGGGGGGAGTTAACCTGGATTGATATTGAACACCCCACGGAAAAGGAGACCGAGTACCTGGCACAGAACTACCCCTTCCACCCCCTGGACCTGGATGACTGTCTCAGCCGAATCCAGCGCCCCAAGATAGACGTGTACAAAGACTACTTGTTCCTGGTCTTCCACTTCCCGGTCTTCAATAAGGAAGCCAGGGTGACCACCCCGAGCCAGGTATCGGTATTTATCGGCCAGAACTATCTCATTACCCTGCACAAAGGCGAGCTCAAGCCGCTGGCCAAGCTGTTTCGGGAATGCCAGATTGACGAGGAATCCCGTCAGGAGCACTTCAGCCAGGGGCCCGGCTACCTGCTCTACCGTATCACGGACCGCCTGGTTGACTACTGCCTGCCCATCTCCAACAAGATGCTGGATAATATCGAGGACGTCGAAGACAGGATTTTCGCTAACCGGGGACGCAGCCAGATTAAGGAGATATCTACCCTCCGCCGCGACATCATCTCCTTCCGGCGCATCATCTGGCCCATGAGGGCTGTCATCGGCAGTCTGGAGCCCAAGATCCGCCGCTTCACCAAGATGGACCTGTCGGTCTATTTCGGCGACACCGTTGACCACCTGGACAAGATCTGGGACGCCCTGGACGAGTACAAAGAGATAATCGAGGGGCTGAATGATACCCATGACTCGCTGGCAAGCAACAACACCAACGAGGTCATGCGTATCCTGACCATCATCGCCACCATCTTCATGCCCATTACCCTAATCGCCAGTCTCTGGGGCATGAACATTCGCCTGCCCTTTGAATCGTCCGGTAACGCCCTCCTCTACATTGTCCTTATCATGGCCGGCATCGTCGGCGGCATGCTCTACTTCTTCCGCCGCCGCCACTGGATTTAATCACAGGTAATGAATATCACGACCCTGGGTGCCCATAACTGCGAATCGCAGAACACGAGACTTACTACCCTGCTCATTGATGACATCATAGCCATCGATGCCGGGGCGCTTACCTCTAGCCTGACCTTCCCGGCACAGAAGCAACTCAAGGCAATCTTACTCACCCACCAGCACTATGACCACATTAAAGACATCCCGACCATCGCCTTTAATTTCGCCATGGCCTGGACTACCCTCAACATATACTCCACCCTGCCCGTATACCAGGCCCTGAGCCTCATCCTGGGTAACAAGCTCTACCCCAACTTCCTGGAGTTCCCCCAGGAGAACCCCAGCCTTAAATTTAACCTGATAGAGCCCTACCAGGCTACGCAAATTGAGGGCTACGGCGTCTTAGCCCTCCCCGTAAACCACTCAACGCCCACCGTTGGCTACCAGGTTACCTCCCCGGAGGGTAAGACGGTGTTCTATACCGGTGATACCGGCCCCGGTCTTGAAGACTGCTGGCAGCGAATCTCGCCCCAGCTACTCATCACCGAGGTCAGCGCCCCCAACCGGTTCCAGGAACTCTACCAGAGAAGAGGGCACTTTACCCCCAATCTGCTCCAGGAAGAGCTGGTCAGCTTCCGAGAGCTCAAGGGCTACCTACCCCAGGTAGTCATCGTTCATATGAACCCTGAATTAGAGGAGGAAATAAAAGCCGAGCTAGCCACCCTAGCCCACTCCCTGGGCCACCCCATCACCCCAGCCCACGAGGGGATGCAGATTACCCTATAGACCACTCCCCCGAGCCGGCTACCGATATAACCTCCTTATAATTAAAACGTTTTAATACTTATTCCGGGCCCGGTTCGGACGGGAGCCGAGGAGGTGGGGACGATAGACAGCCCCAGATTTATAGTTGACCAAAATGTGGGTAAGCTTGCCAGATGGCTACGCATGATGGGATATGACACCCGACTCTTCAGCGGCGATAACGATTCCCATATGGTCGCCCTGGCTCAAAAGGAAGACCGAGTGATACTCACCAGGGATACCCAGATTATGAAGCGACGGGTGGTAACCAGCGGACAGGTCACGGCCATCCTCATTGAGGACGACGAACCCGAGCGACAGATACGCCAGGTGATTACCACCCTCAACCTGGACCCTCAGTCCAGGCCGTTCAGCCTGTGTCTGGAGTGTAATTACCCCCTGGTGGCAAAAAGTAAGACCGAGGTGGCAGACCTGGTACCCCCCTACGTTTTTCGGACGCAGAGCCACTACATGGCCTGCCCCAGGTGTCACCGCATCTACTGGCGGGGAACTCACTGGCAGGCCATGACCGAAAAACTAAAGGCCTTTATGAGAGACTTGACCGGGGACTAATAGAGCGACCACAGGAGGCAGCGCCATGACAGACCCAAGCGGCTACGGAAAGGTAAGCGACCAGGTTCTGGCTTCACTAATCGAGATAGTGGGCGATAAGAATGTGCTCAGCGGAGACGACCGGGAGAACTACGCCCGGGACGAAACCGCCGAGCTGGAACCGGCCCTGCCCGAGGTCGTCGTCAGGCCGGAAGATGCGGCCTCAGTCGCCAGGATAATGAAGCTAGCCAGCGATAAGCTCATCCCGGTCACCCCCCGGGGCGGAGGCACCGGCATCTCCGGCGGGGCGGTACCCATCTACGGCGGCATCGTCCTCTCCCTGGAGAGAATGAACCGGATACTGGAGATAGACCGGGACAACTTCGTGGCTACGGTAGAGGCCGGGGTTATCCTCTCCAACCTCTACCAGGCCGTGGAAGAGCAGGGGCTCTACTACCCGCTGTACCCCGGCGAGACCAGCTCCTCCATCGGCGGCAACGTAGCTACCAACGCCGGCGGCATGAGAGCCGTTAAGTACGGCGTCACCCGGCACTTCGTCCTGGGACTGGAGGCGGTGCTGCCCAACGGAGACGTACTTGAGACCGGAGGCAAATTCGTCAAGTGCTCCACCGGCTACGAACTGACCCAGCTGATTACCGGCTCCGAGGGTACACTAGCGGTCATCACCAAGATTCTGCTCCGGCTCATCCCACCACCGGGGAAGAGGGAGGTGCTCTTCATCCCCTTCAACAGCCTGGAAGATGCCATCGGCTCCGTCCCCGATATCCTCAAGGGAGGCACCCTGCCCGTGGGCCTGGAGTTCATGGAGCAGGACATTATCAAACTGGTCGAGCAGTACACCGGCAGAGAAATCCCGCTCCATGACCACCGCGCCTTCTTAATGATAATCGTGGAGGCGGACAGCGAAGAGGAAATCCTCCGTATCGCCAATCACCTCGGCGAGGTCTGCTTAGGTCACGGCGCCGTTGATGTCTTCATGCCCGGCAGCGAGCGAGCCAAGAGAAACCTTCTGGAGCTAAGGGAGAAGTTCTACTCCACGGTGTGTCACTTCGGGACACCGGCGATTGTCGACGCCGTCGTTCCCCGCAGTCGCATCGCCGAGTTTATCGCCAGGGCGAAGGAGATAGCCCACCGCTACCAGATACCGCTTATCACCTACGGACACGCCGGCGACGGCAACGTGCACCTGCACCCGATGAGCTACGGCACCAAGCATTCCGAAGCCAGGATAAATGAGCTTCTCGTCAAGATATTCGAAGCGAGCGTAGCCTGCGGCGGGACAATATCCGGCGAACACGGCCTCGGCCTGGTCAAGAAAAAATACCTGCCGATAGCCGCCGATAAAGCCAAACTTGCGCTCATGAAACGGATTAAGCAGGCCTTTGACCCCAACAACATCATGAACCCGGGTAAGGTCATCGACCTGGGACAGCCGTAGTCTTGTTCATTATGTCACATAAGCGGCGGGACAGGCCGCCCTTTGATAATATAGAGTTGACCATTACCGCCGATATTGCTACACTTCACATTGCCACCAGTAGTCCCGGTGGCCCCCAGCCGAGAGGAGCACCGTGAAGATTCTAACCACAAGTCAGATGCGCCAGGTGGAGCAGGACTGCGCCGGTATCGGCCTAGCGCCGGATAAGCTCATGGAGAACGCCGGCAAGGCCTTCGCTGAGGAAGTCAGAGGAATCCTGGGCGTCGTTAAGAAGCAGCCTATCCTGATGCTAATCGGGCCGGGCAACAACGGTGGTGACGGCCTGGTTGCCACCCGCCACCTTCATGACTGGGGAGCCAAGGTCAGCCTCTGCCTCTTCGGGGAAAGAGCCGCAGACGACCAGAACTTCACCCTGGTTAAGGAGCGCGCCATCGACTGCCTCAGCCTAACCGAGGATGAAAACCTAGACAGGCTGGCAAGCCTCCTGGAATCGAGTAATGCCGTTATCGACGCTCTCTTCGGCATCGGCCAGGTCCGTCCTTTTCGCGACACGCTGAAGTCAATGCTGGAGCGGGTCAGTGATGCCAAAAGAGATAGACCATCGCTCCGCATTATCGCTCTAGACCTGCCCAGCGGGCTCAATGCCGACACCGGGGCGGTAGACCCGGCCTGCCTTTATGCCGATAACACCGTTACCCTCGGCTTTCCCAAGGCAGGCCTACTCAAGACCCCCGGTGTTGACAGAGCCGGGAGCATCACGGTAGCCGATATCGGCATACCGGCCTACCTGGTGGACGAGGTGCCCAACGAGCTAATCGACAGAGACTGGGCCCGGTCGGTGCTGCCGCCGCGCCCGCTTCAGGCTAACAAGGGGAGCTTCGGCAGGGTGCTCGTTATCGCCGGCTCCATCAACTATATCGGGGCCGCCTACCTAGCTTCAAACGGAGCGCTCAGGGTCGGCGCCGGCCTGGTAACGCTGGCCACAGCCACGACCCTGCAACCCATCCTCGCCGCCAAACTGACCGAGGTAACCTATCTTCCCCTGCCCGAAGCCCAGCGAGGCATCATTTCACCCAGCGCCACCAAGCTCATCCACCAGTACTTAAGCGGCTACGACACCCTGCTCCTGGGCTGCGGACTGGGACAGAGCCGGGCCGCCGTGGAGTTCGTCGAGAATACCCTCCTCAAGGCCCGGGCGATACCACTGCCCCTGGTACTTGACGCCGACGCCCTGAACACCCTGGCCCGGATTCCCAACTGGTGGCAGCACTTAAGTGACGACGCCATACTTACCCCACACCCCGGCGAAATGGCCCGGCTAACCGGCACCTCCGTAGCCGATGTGCAGCGAGACCGCCCGAGTATAGCCAAGAGAGCCGCCGCAACCTGGAACAAGACCATCGTTCTCAAGGGAGCCTACACCGTGATTGCCGCCCCGGACGGACGCAGCCGGGTCTGCCCCAGCGCCAACCCCGGTCTGGCCTCGGCCGGCACCGGTGATGTCCTCAGCGGGGTTATCGTCGGACTGGTAGCCCAGGGTATGTCGCTCTTTAATGCCGCCAGCCTGGGGGTCTTTCTCCACAGCGAGGCCGGTGAGATGGTCAGGTCTCAGCTCGGCGACGCCGGTATGCTGGCCAGCGACCTTCTGCCGGCACTGCCACTGGCTATCAAGCAACTAAAAACGACAGGTTTGGACTAAGATATTATGCTGCTCGCTATTGACATCGGGAATACCGTTACCACGCTGGGGGTCTTCGGAGACAACGAGCTCCGGGCTACCTGGCACCTGGCCACCAATATTGACCGTATGGCCGATGAACACGCCGCCCTGCTGCTTAACCTGCTGGGCCACCAGAACCTGACACCGTCTGACGTCACCAAGGCTGCCCTGTGCTGCGTTGTCCCCCCCCTCCTGGCCACCTACGATGAGCTATTTCAGCGCTACTTCCACATCTCACCGCTGGTAATCGCCGCCGGGGTAAAGACCGGGGTGCGCATCCGCATGGAGAACCCCAAAGAGGTAGGTGCCGACCGGATTGCCAACGCCGCCGCCGCCCACCACCTCTACCAGGGCCCGGTAATCATCGTTGATCTGGGAACCGCCACCACCTTTGATGTCGTCTCAAAGGAAGGTGACTACCTGGGGGGAGTTATTGCCCCGGGGATAAACACCGCCGCCGAGGCCCTGTTCACGCAGGCCTCCATGCTGCCCCGGGTGGAACTGGCCGCCCCCAAACAGGCCATCGGCAGCAATACCGCAAGCGCCATGCAGTCAGGCATTGTCTTCGGCTACGTGGGGCTTATCGAGGGCATAATAGCCCGCATCCAGCGGGAGCTGGGAGATAAAGCCAAGGTAGTCGCTACCGGAGGCTGGGCAGAAACCATAGCCCGCGAAACTGCGCTAATCGAGGCGGTAAACCCCGATTTAACGCTAATCGGGCTGAGAATTATCTACTATATGAACCGGGATTAAGATAGAGATGCTAGCTGATAAAACTGTAGTCTTAGGGGTAAGCGGCAGCATCGCCGCTTATAAAGCGGCTGACCTGGCCAGTAAGCTAACCCAGGCCGGAGCCAGGGTCAACGTGGTTATGACCGAGGCGGCCACCAGGCTGGTAACCCCGCTTACCTTCCGCAGCCTTACCGGTAGGCCGGTGATAACCAGCCTATGGGAGTCCAGCGAGTCCGGTATCGGGCATATCACTCTGGCCGATACCGCCGACATCGTGGTCATCGCTCCGGCCACCGCCAATGTTATCGCCAGGCTGGCTGCCGGCATCGCCGACGATATGCTTACCGCTACCGTCCTGGCTACCAGGGCGCCGGTCATCATCGCCCCGGCGATGCACGCCAACATGTTTCACAACCCGGTTACCCGGGATAACCTGGCTAGACTCAGGGCCCGGGGCTTTACCATCGTGGGGCCGGTCTACGGCCGCCTCGCCTCAGGCGATACCGGCGAAGGGCGTCTCGTCGAAATCGAGCAAATCATAGACGCCGTAAGGGAGGTGCTCAAGAGAAGCGCCGACCTCAGCGGACGGCACATCGTGGTTACCGCCGGCGGCACCCAGGAACCCATCGACCCGGCCCGCCACATCGGTAACCGCTCCTCAGGCAAAATGGGCCACGCCCTGGCCGAAGCTGCCCGGGATAGAGGCGCCGAGGTGACACTGATTACCGCCCCGACTCATCTCCCCGAGCCAGCCGGTATCGAGGTTATCCGGGTGAGAACCGCCACCGAGATGAGAGAGGCCGTAGTCGAAGCCGTTAAGGAAGCCAGCGCCCTGATTATGGCCGCCGCCGTCGCCGATTACCAGCCGAAGAATCCCGCCCAAGCCAAGATTCAGAAGCAGAGCCCCGGGCTGACCCTGGAGCTAGTGAGAACCCCCGACATCCTCAGCGAGGTGAAGGGTAGCTTTATAAAGGTCGGCTTTGCCGCCGAAAGTGAGGACTTAGTCGCTAACGCCCGAAAGAAGCTAGCCCAAAAGGGGCTTGACCTTATCGTGGCTAACGACATCACCGAACCGGAGAGCGGCTTCGGCGCCGACACCAATAAAGTAACCATTTTAGATAAACAGGGCAACGTAGAGAGCCTGCCACTGATGAGCAAGCGAGAGGTAGCGGAGCGGATACTGGACAGGGTGGTGGGGCTGGTACTAACCAAATAAGCGCAAAGAGAGGCGAAGCCCTTGAGAGAAATCCCCCTTAGTCCCCCTTTGCCAAAGGGGGGGGACTTCTCCCTTTCTTAAAGCGAGAGTAAGAGGGATTTTATTAGTTGCCAGGGATTAACAAATAATCCTATGAACCGAGCCTAGAAAGGTAAGTATGACCGAATCAGCGCAGACCCAGTTTGACATGCCCAA
>DUEB01000212.1 GCA_011176655.1 Dehalococcoidia bacterium
GCATTAAAGAGCGGGCAGTATGCCAAACCCGGCGGACTGCTGGGTAAATACGATAATGTGCGCCGCTTCTGGGAAGATGAAGAGCTCGGGCTCTACCTGAGACCCTATCTGGAAGAAATGGTAGACCATAAAAAGAAGCGCGCCCAGGGCTTACGCGTCCTGGACCTGGGGTGCGGCAGCGGTGACGGTATCGAGCTCCTGACCGGCATCACCCGCCTGAGGTCGCCTGTTTCGGAGCACGATACCGCCGTCATACCCACCAGTATACTGGAGCTCTACCAGGGGATTGATATCAACCAGGGGCTCCTGGAACAGGCGCGGAGCATCTACGGGGACAGGGAGAACATCGCCTTCGCCCGCGCCGACATAAACACCTATGACCTGAGCGGCGAAGCCCCCTACGACCTGTATCTTGCCAACTACGGAACGCTGTCCCACAATAATGACGAGCAGACCGTGGCTCTCCTGAGCCGCATCGCCGGGCACAGTAAAGGCGGCGCCCTGGTGCTCGTTGACTGGCTGGGGCGCTTTTCCTACGAATGGCAGACCCTGTGGACGCAGGACTTTGAGCGCAGCCAGTGGATGGACTACGCCATCTCTTATATTTACGCAGGCGATAAACAAAGACAGGCGGAGCTAACCTATTTCCCGCTGCGACTGATGGCGCGCCCTGAGGTGCTCGACATCTACCAGCAGGTCAAGGCGCAGACGGGCACTTCCATCACCCTGCGCTATCTGGCCGACCGCTCATCGTTTGTCGGCCGTCACATGGATACCGCCCAGTATAACCCTCACTGCCCGCCGCTACGGAGGCTAGCTAACTCGCTTTTCGAGCCCAACGTAGCCACCAACCTGGACGAGCTATTGATTCGCTATGTCCCCAGGGAAGGCTTCCCCGAAATAAACGCCTATCACCAAAAGCTCGCCGACTGGTGGAACCACCTCATCATGTTCACCAGGGCGGGGCTGGAACGAAAGACGCCGCCAGAGACGCCCGGAGAAGCCCCCGGCGTGGTCGGGGAGGTGCTAAGCACCATGAAGGGGATACTGAAACTGGCAACCACGCTGAAGATAGGAAATCCCCGAGCCAGCCTGGTTGAGCCCCAGCTCGGCTACTGCCTCCGGGAGCTTGAGATGGGGCTGCAGCAGGGGCTGGGCTGCGGACACGGGCTGGTGGCTATCTTTGAGATTGTGAAGTAATCCCTGCCTGGCTGACACTGGCTACAAGGAGATTCAAAGCATGAGCGGAATAGCCGTCGCCTATGGTAACCCCCAGCGAAACGAAGTTGACTCCATGATGCGGGCAATCGCCCACCGCGGTCCCGCCGCCTCCGGGGTATACCACACGGACGGCATCGTCATGGCCCAGAACTATCTTCAGGCCGACGGCGCTCTGCCCGGCAGCGGCACCAGTATTCCGGTGCGCAGCCCAAGTAACCCTAATCTTATCATCTGTTACGACGGCCAGATGGGTAACTGGGCCGAACTGGC
>DUEB01000213.1 GCA_011176655.1 Dehalococcoidia bacterium
CACGACCCCGCGATTGTTGGTTGAGGTAACGTGTCTCCCGGTCACCCCGACGTAGGCTGATTCAACCTTATAGCCACAGGCCTGCTCTGCTTTTCTTACCGACTCGCGGATTGACTCTCTGGCCTCACTGATATTGACCACCAGCCCCTTATGCAGTCCGTTGGACGGGGTGATACCGACTCCCACAATGCGAAGGCCGCCACTCCCGTCTACTTCAGCGATAATGGTGCATACTTTGGTCGTGCCAACATCAATAGAAGCTAACGTGGTCCGTTTTTTCATCTGTCACCTCCCGTTTTGGATTTTAGCCTCGCTAACTTTCCTAACTTTCACATTGCTATTACCCCCTTGCCATTATGCTGGGATATTCCATATCTAAGACGCCCCGAAGGCCGTTCGGAGCCTTTGCAGTAGCACTGGCCGCCGCCACCCGTTAGCCCTCTCCGCGATGGAAAAGCATAACCTCTCTGCGGTCTCGGAGCCGGTGTCAGGAAAGACAAGTCGCTCGGCGGCTCTCAACTTGGCGCTGCGGCTGCGCGGGTTAGACGCAACCTCCTCAGGCGACGGAGTGATAACCCTTCTGTTGACCAGCTTGAGGGAGGCGCTGTGTCCGCAGACGCAGGTCGGGATACCCACCGGGCAGATACAGTCTTTCGATTCTCGATTCATGAACTGCTTCACGATGCGGTCTTCCAGGGAGTGATAGCTGATAACAACCAGCCTGCCCCCGGAGCCCAGCAGGTTAACCGCCTGCTTTAGCACTGACCCCAGGTGCTTGAGTTCGTGGTTAACCGCTATACGCAGCGCCTGAAAGGTCTTGGTTGCCGGGTGGATTCTGCCCTTTCTACCGCCGACAGCCTGCTCTATTATCTTAGCCAGCTTGAGGGTGGTGGCTACGGGACGTTCCCGGACAATGCGGCGGGCAATCTGGCGGCTGTGGACCTCTTCGCCGTAGCTGCGTATGATATCGGCCAGTTCCGCCTCGGAAGACTGGTTGATAATATCGGCGGCGGTAACCTCCTGCTCGGGATTCAGGCGCATATCCAGTGGCCCGTCATGCTGAAAGCTGAAACCGCGGCTCTCGTCGCCGAGCTGCCGCCAGGAAAGCCCGAGGTCAAACAGGATGCCGTGTACCGGGCGAAAGTCGTATCTCATGCAGATAGTCTCCAGTTCGGTGAAGTTTTCGTTGACCAGCAGGGTTGACTTGCCATATTCCCGGAGGCGGCTTTTGGCTGTGGCTATCGCCTGGGGGTCGGCGTCAATACCCAGGAGTTCTCCCCCGGGCGAACTGCGCTCCAGGATAGCTGCGGCATGACCGCCATCACCCAGGGTGCAGTCGAGGTAACGCCCCCCGGGCTGAACCGCCAGTGCCCTAACCGTCTCCTCAAGGAGAACCGGCAAATGGACGGGGGCTGGCATACCTGACTTCATTCACGCTTCTCCAGGCTCTCTATAATCTGCCAGGACTGCTCCTGGCTGACCGTCTTTTCTCCCTGCCAGTGCGCCTTGTTCCACAGCTCGAAGTAGGTGTTGGCTCCGGCGACAACGGCTTCGTCGTCAATCTCGGCGTACTCCCGAAGCTGGTGGGGCAGGGGTATCCTGCCCTGCCCGTCGATATTGAGATGGAAGGCGGTAGCAAAGACCGCCCGATTCAGCCTTCTCAGTTTACTGGGGGTAACCGAGCCGGTGGTGAGGGCTGTCGCCAGGTTCTTCCATTCCGGCAGCGGGTAACAGGTGATGCACTTCTCCACCCCCGGTGTCAGGACTACCCCCTCCCTGAGACTGGCCCTGAACTTGGGCGGGATTAGCACCCGGCCTTTTTCATCAACCCTGTAGTCGAACTCGCCGAAAAACATCGTCCTGCCCTTTTCCACCACTTATTACCACTTTTTAC
>DUEB01000214.1 GCA_011176655.1 Dehalococcoidia bacterium
GACCGTCACGCCCAATTCGTGACTACCCTGGCCATAATCTCAGGCTCTTTAGAGAAATTCGCTACCGAGATTAGAGCCCTGCAGCGGACTGAGGTCCGCGAGGCAGCCGAGCCCTTCGGCAGCAGCCAGACCGGCTCCTCGGCAATGCCCCACAAGCGTAACCCTGAGCTCTGCGAGCGAATCTGCGGCCTGGCCCGCCTGACAAGAGGCTACGCCCTGACCTCGATGGAGAATATCGCCCTCTGGCATGAGCGCGATATCAGCCACTCCTCCACGGAGCGCATCATCCTGCCCGACTCCTGTCTCGCCCTGGACTACTGCCTCAATATCTTCACCTCGGTGATGATGGGCCTAGAGGTTCACCCCAAGATGATGAAACGAAACCTCGACCTGACCAAAGGTCTGATTTTCTCCCAGCGGATAATGCTCGCCCTGATAGATAAGGGGCTATCGCGACAGAAAGCCTACGAACTGGTTCAGCGAAACGCCATGAAGGCATGGCAGAGGAGCAAGCACTTTCTCAGCCTGCTCAAAGCTGATGCCGAGGTGACTGACGTCCTGCCCCCCGAAGAGCTCGAGCCGCTCTTTAACGAGCAGTACTACCTGCGCTACATTGATGATATCTTCAAGCGCGTAGGGCTGACCGAGACACAATGGAAAGGAAAAGCCAGTGCCACGCTGCCCAACAACCTGGCCCCGAGAAAGATATGAATACCAGCCCGCAAGTCCTGATAGATACCGACCTGCCCCTGCCCCTGTTTTTGCGCGGCAAGGTGCGCGATACCTATGACTTGGGCGAAAAGCTGCTCATTATCGCCACCGACCGCATCTCAGCCTTCGACTCGGTGCTGCCCTGCGGCATCCCCGATAAGGGCCGGGTGCTTAACCAGCTCTCGGCTTTCTGGTTCCGGAAGACAGAAAACATAGTGCCCAACCACCTGACAGAGGCCGTTAGCGAGGTGAGCCAGCTTGATAACTATCTGCCCCCGGCGCGCCGCTTTACCTACCCCGCCTACCTTGCGGGGCGGTCTATGATTGTCACCAGGGTAAAGCGCCTGCCCATCGAGTGCGTGGTGCGCGGCTACATCTCCGGCTCAGCCTGGGCGGAGTATCGAGACCAGGGCACCATTAACGGAGAGCCCATGCCCAAAGGCCTGAAGGAGAGTCAGGAACTACCCGAACCACTATTTACCCCGACCACCAAAGAGGAATCGGGGCACGACCTCCCCCTCAGTATGGACGACGTGAAAGCAATGGTCGGCGGGACGCTGGCTCACGAGATAAAGGAGAAGAGCCTGGCGATATACGACTACGCCCGGGACTACGCCCGGGCCAGGGATATTATCGTCGCTGACACCAAGATGGAGTTCGGGCTGGACGGCGAGAGGCTCATCCTCATTGACGAGCTACTGACCCCGGACTC
>DUEB01000215.1 GCA_011176655.1 Dehalococcoidia bacterium
ATTCGCCGGCTTCAAGCGGTGTCCACTTGAACTCGACCGGAAGGCTGGCTCCGGCGTCCAGCCCGCTGACTGGGGCAAGGGCAATACTGCTGCCGTTAATGTTGAGGCTGACCTGGAAGGTATCGCTAATACCCTCGTCGCCGGTATTCTCGATGGTCGCCGTGACCACGGTCTCGTCATCGACGTAGATGGTGGATAGTACGTCGATATCGCTGACGATGAGGTCGGCTTCTTCCGGCGGCGCCTCTACCTCCACGTCAAGGGTTTCTTCATTATTGTCCTCACGGTCTTCATCGATGTCGTCGTCGAGGTCGGCGACCACCGTGAGGGTATAGCTTCCGGCCTCGTCGGGCGTCCACTCAAGCTCAACCTCGACATCATCATCGGCGTCCAGCCCGCTGAGCGTCACGGTGTCGATGCTGTCGCCGTCGGCGTAGAGCCTGACCCGGAAGCTAGTGTCGATGTCCTCTCCGCCGATATTCTTGATGGTCGCCGTGACCACAGTCTCATCATCGACGTAGATGGTAGATAGTACGTCGATATCGCTGACGATGAGGTCGGCTTCTTCCGGCGGTGTCCCCGCAAACGGCGTTACCGGGTAGGCATCGCCGAGCAGCGCCGGTATGGCGTAGGCGGTCATGAACTCGGGGTTTGCCGACAGGCTGGCGGTCTTCTTGAATGAGCCGTTGCTATCCTGAAGGCTGAGCAGGTTTTCCACCGGGCTTGAGCCGCTGCCGCTTTCCCAGAGCGTGGGGTCCTCTCCGGCAGCGACCAGGGCGCTGATTACCCAGGCATCCGAGGCGGAGTTTGACTCGGCTCCGTATAGCGAAGGGAAGCCACCGTCCTCGTTTTGCATGTTCATCAAGAAAAGCAGTGCCATATCAATGACATCCGGGTCGGGGTTACCGGCGGCGACCAGGGCCATTATTGCCGCCGCAGTGTCGTCAACGTCGCTTTCCTCAAAGACTTCCCAGTTCCAGCCGCCGTCCTCATTCTGTACCCAGATGATGAAGTCAACCGTGTTCTGGATAATTGCCGAGCTCGGACTCTCTCCGGCGGCGATGAGGGCAAGGATACCCCAGAAGTCATCATTGACGGTGTCGGCGTAGCCGATTTGCGCACCATCATAGAGGCTTTTGAGGGCGGAAACGTAGTCTTCGCCGCCGAAGTCGGTCGGGTCTTCGCCGGCGGCGACTATCCCCATGATAGCCCGCTCAATGTCGGTTGCCTTGTCCCAGTCAATCTGGTCGGGGTTGTCGCTGAGGTAACTAACGATGGAGGGGCTGCCCCACTGGTGGGGGTCTTCGCCGGCGGCGGCAATCGCCATCACCGCCCAGGACGAGATAGCGAGACCACCAATACTGCCATTCGCCTCCTGGACGTCGCTGAGATAATCCAGGGCGCTAACAATTACCCCGTCGCCTGAGGCGAGGGGGAAGTCAGCCGCCTTGGTCTTTGAGGCCGCGGGGAGCAGGAGCGCCAGCAGCGATATGACCAGAAACATCCCCAGGTGTTTTCCCAGCGATTTCTTCAAGGCTTTCTCCTAAACTACCGCTAACACAGCCCGGCTGAAGTTTCGGTCGTAATAATCAACTAGAATTGATTATTATCTAGGGCGGTTTAATATTAGACGAAAAAAAGGCTCTTGTCAAGCCTTATTCCGGTGATAACAAGAGCCTTTTCGGGGGTGGGGATGAACCCATCCAGATTGGTTGCGGGCGGTTATTAGTTCAGGGCTTCGTGAGGTTGATGAGTCTGTGTTTTATGCCGGCTCCTTTCAGCCGGGTAACCAGAAGGAGAGTTTCCTCATCGATACAGACGACCAGCGGTGATAACCCCAGCCGGGCGGCGTCAACAGCGACTTCTTTGGCGGCATAGATGTAATCGGGTTTAATATCTATCCGTTTCAGTGCCGTTATTGCCTCAATGCCGATGGCTATTATCGGCTTTCGCCCCGCTGCCTCCTGTTTTAATCTGCCGAGGTCGGCCATGCTTGAGCCGCCTCTCTGCACGGTGGGTACTTCGGCAATGGTAACCTCGCCTGTCTCCAGTTTTATTATTCCCTGGATACTGCTGACGCCGACATCGTCGCCCGGCGCTGCATCCGATTCTACTATTCCCTGCGCTTTGACACCTTTATCCGTGGTGGCAAACAAAATGCCTTCTTTCATTATTACCCCGACCTTCTGCCCCTTACGCAGTTTCTGGTCGGCGATGGTTGCCGAGACCCTGATATTGCTTATCATCTGCTCCACCAGACCTAGATACTCCTCGGCCGCTCTCGTCTGCCTTATTAACCAGTCGATACCTTCAATACTTAACCGGTACCTTGAGCGCCCCTCGGAGAGAAGCAGGCCATCACTCAAAAGCTGCTTCATGTAGTCGGATACCGCCTGTGGCGTGATTCCCAGCCTGCCGGCTATATACTTCTGCTGGATATTGGGCTGGTTAGCCGCTATCTCTACCATGACTCGAAATCTGGTGGCTGAATTCTGGTTTTGAAGTATCTCTACCATGATTCTTCTCCCCCTGTCGTAAAGTAGGCTTCCTTTGCTGGCTATTATAACAAATCTTTTCAGTCCCGGTGAATAACACAGGCCGTCGTTTAGTATAAACAGGGAGTTGTTCGGGCATAAACCGGAAAGGATAGCCTTGGCTAGAATCGTTTTGTGAGTCGCGGAGCCCGGCAAATCAGCACCGAGCCCCCGGCATGCCTGGCTAATGTCGGCTGAGCTGCGTTGAGGATTACGAAGGTCTGTCAGGTGTATGCTGGTGTTACTTTTTAGCCATATAGGGAGGGGTGGTCTTTAGCAGCTCATTAAGTTCGTCGAGCAGGTTTTCCTCGAAGATGACCTCTACGGCCCATCTGGCGCCGTTACCCACTATGTCCGGGCATACCGTATTGTGACCGCCGGCCTTTTCCATTTTATTGTATTCGTCCGGGTCTACTATCCAGAAAGGACGCCCGTAGACCTTGGTCATAATATCCCGGCAAATTACGGTTCCATATTTATCAATAAACTTTTTATGCAGTGCGCGGCCAATTTCGAAACTCCGAAAGCGGTCTGTTTCCTCCGCGACGAAGTTATCTATGGGCCGCCCCTTAAGCAGGCCGATGATAAGCAACCCGCCGTAGTAGGCTCCACAGCCGGAATCGCCGAAGATGGCTCCGCC
>DUEB01000216.1 GCA_011176655.1 Dehalococcoidia bacterium
GATATATAGTATCAATCAATTCTCGATACCGCTCCTCGATAAACGCCCTTCTCAGTTTCCTGGTTCGCGTCAGCTCCGCTTCATCGGGGTCAAACTCCTTGTGCAGCAGGACGAACCTCTTTACCCTAGCGGGCTCGGGAAGATAGCTATTTAGCCGGGCCAGGTCACCCCGCACCAAATCGGCTACCTCGTCTTTCTGAGAGAGGTCGGCAAAAGCCGTGTACGCTAAGCGGTGGTGCTCCGCCCACTTAGCCAGCAGGGCAAAATCCAAATTGAGTATGGCCGAGACAAAGTCCCGGCGCTTACCGCCGACAACAATAGCGTTCTTGATATAGGTACTGAATCTCAGCTGGCTCTCAATATACTGAGGCGCATACTGGACTCCCGAGCTCAGCTCCCCCATGTGCTCCAGCCGGTCCAGATATATCAGGTGACCGTCCTCATCGATATTGACGGCGTCTCCGGTACGGCACCAGCCGCCCACCAGGGTAGCCGCAGTCCGGGCCGGGTCTTTATAATATCCGCTAAACACCGAGTCACTCCTGACCAGAAGCTCACCGCTGTCGCTTACCCTGACCTCGGTGCCCAGAGCCGGGCGGCCGACACTCTCCAGCTTAATCTCGCCGCTGCCGTGGGAGGAGATAAAGCCCGCCTCGGTAGTGACATAGTTCTGCCTCAGCTCAATACCGATGGCATGGATTAAGCGGAGGATATGCGGACTCAATACGGAGCCCCCGGTAACGGCGAACCTGACCCGGGACAGCCCCAGCCGGTCCTTAAGGGGTTTAAAGAGAACCTGATAGGCAATCCAGTGGGTGAATCGCGACCACAGGCTGAGGTGTTTACCCTGAAGGTCAGCATCGCTAATCTTATGGCCCAGCGGCAGGAAAAGGTTATAGACGGAGCGCCGGAGAGACGAGGCGTATATCATCTTCGCCTGAATATTACCCACCAGACTTTCCCACTGCCGGGGCCCGTAGCTTGCCAGGCTGGGGCCGACCTCGCGGGTATCTTCGACAACGGTCTCCGGCTTCTCGGGGAAGTTCAAACGGGCCCCGCCGAGCAGATGGGGGATGGTGGTGAAGATATTGTCCCCCACCCAGGCCGCCGGGAAGTTGGACACTAACTCGTCCCGGTCACTTAAGGGGTAGCGAGCCATGAATCTCCGGGCTGAGCCAATCAGGGCACGGTGGCTCAAGATTACTCCCTTGGGCAGGTCGGTAGTCCCCGAGGTGTAGTAGATAAAGGCGGTATCGTCCCCGCTCTGCTTCATTACGTTCCGGGTAAACAGGTCGGGGGCGCTCTCTTCACAGAGCCGGCCCTTCTCAATTACCTCGCTGAGACTGAGCAGGATAGGCTGGTCATAGTTCTTAAGGCCCTTGGGATTCCAGTAGATAACCTTCTCCAGCGACGCTAGCTCGTCCTTGATTTCCAGGAATTTATCCGTCTGCTCCTGGTCGTTGACGATAGCGAACCTAGCCCCGGAGTGAGCGGCGATATATTTCACCTCAGACGGGGTGGAATCAACGAAGATACCGGTGGCGATGCCACCCCCCGCCTGAGTGGCAAAGGCGCCCCAGAACCACTCCGGCTCATTGTCCCCAATAAGACAGACCACGTCACCCGGCTCCAGACCGAGACTCACCAACCCCAGAGCCAGATACTTCACCTTTTCATAGCAGTCAGCCCAGCTATACCTCTGCCAGACACCGAGTCTCTTGCGGCACATGGCCGTTCGCTGAGGCCACCTCTGATGGTTACGCATAAGGAGCTTGGGAATGGTATCCCAGCCTTCGGTTACTGCCATATTACCGCTATTCTGCTCTCTCATCCTCAAACCCAGACCTTAAATTCGGCAACAAAAAAACCCCCGCTTGGGGAGGTATTCTATATCTCAGATTCGGATTATGTAATTACAATACCTTCAGCTCGCTAACTATACTCCATACCCTACCCCCAAGCGCACCTCAGTGCGCCCGGTAAAGACGAATTTTGTTGTTCTCCACTGCCTCTTATTGGTAGCGAACATCAAACCTATCTATAACCTCAATTTAATATGTAGAGAGAGTATCACAACCCACTCGTCCCTGTCAATAACCAAGAGCCGCCGCCACCGCCAGAAGCCTATCTAGCGGCCCTTTTCAGCCACCGGGATAGTAGTGCCGGTAGCTTTAGCGATGAGCTTACCCTCCTGATTGGTGACCACTATCTCGGAGACACCGACCCGCCGACCACTCCTGACGACCCGACACTCGGCAATAAGCTCATCACCCACCCCGGCCCCGGCCACAAAATGGATGTTGAACTGGGAAGCCAGACTGGGATAGGACAGCGAATTGGAGCCGTAGGCAAACGCCTGGTCCGCCACCGCCATGACCACGCCCCCAAAGACTAGGCCGTTAAAGTTCTGGTATTCCGGCTTCAGCTTCATGACGACCTTGGCGTAGCCCGGGCTTAGCTCCTTGAGCGTCATTCCCAAGAAGGAAGCGATGGGCTCGCCATCACCCCTGGCTCTCAACTCGGCAATGTCCGGCGACACCTGCTCTTTACTCTGCGATATTTTGTCCATAACTCTCCTTCCTTAAGTTTGTCGGAATGCTTGCCTATCAGCCTCAAGGGGCTATATACAACAGTCTACCGAATGGGATTTGACATTCCGATGAAATGGTTAGCCAGAATGCTGTAGACTCCACTTTAACTTAGCATGATTCGGGCGTCCGCTATCCAGTAACCCTGGCCCTCGGGCAGCACTTTAACAGGGTTAAAATCAAGCTCAGCGATTTGCGGGATATCCGTTATCATTACCGAGAGCCTGAGCAGAAGGTCGTGAATCGCAGCGGTATCACTGGGGGGAAGTCCTCTATAGCTTTCAAACAGCTTTGACATCTTTACTGATTTAACGAGCTCGCGAGCGTCCACATCAGTAAGCGGGTGCAACCGGAGAGCCCTATCCTTGAGTAATTCAGCGTATATGCCCCCCATCCCAAACATGATGAGCGGCCCGAACTGAGGGTCATTGGTCATGCCCACGATTGTCTCCAAGCCTTCTTTTACCATAGGCTGGACGGTGACGCCCTGCATTTCATCCTGCCGCCCAATGCTGGCTAATCTCTTTTTGATATTACGAAAGGCCCTCTTCACGCCTTCCGCCGAGTCTATGTCAAGCACTACCCCGCCAACCTCGGTCTTGTGAACGATAGTCTTTGAGACAAGCTTAACCGCCACTGGAAAGCCCAGGCGCTCAGCAGCCAAGACAGCCTCGGTCGGCGTTCCGGCCGTAACCGTCTCAAGCATGCGTATTCCGTAGCACTTGGCTAGTTCCAGTATCTCTGGCGCTGAAAGCCAGATTGGTCTCTGGACGCTGCTTCTCAGTGCTCGCTCAATAATTCCCCGTGCCCTGGCCGGTCTCGTACCTCTGATTACAGGAATGACTCCCCTAGGCTGGCTCCGCAGCTCAGCGTAATCCGCGGCTTTCGCCAGAGCTGAGACGGCTCCTTCCGGAAAGGCGTAACAGGGCACCAATCTTCCCGCTGCCCCAATCTTGGCTTGCAGGCCTCTTCGTCCCAGGAAGCAGCCCAGCAGCGGCTTTCTGTGCCGCCAAAAAACCGGTGCCACACGCTGCAGGGCGTTCTCAATGGCCTCCGGATCAATGACCACTGGTGGAACGAATATGGCCAGAACGGCATCGTTATCGGGGTCACTAGCCAGAATCCTCAGTATATTCTCAAACTCTCCGGCACTGGCGCCGGCCGTAGTATCAAGTGGGTTAGCGAGTGAGACCTTGCGCTTGACGGCGAGCTTCAACTTCTCCACCGTGTCTGGCGAGAGCGGACTTAGCTTCAGACCATTACGTTCCGCGGCATCGGCAGCAATAATACCAGGTCCGCCACCGTTAGTGACGATGACGAGCCTCTTACCCTGCGGCAGTGGTTGGTTAGCTAGCAGAGCGGCAACGTCAAAAAGCTCCTCCATGGTATTCACCCTGACGATACCGGCGTGACGAAACAATACGTCGGCCACAACATCCGAAGTGGCCATGGCCCCGGTGTGGGAAGCGGCTGCCCTGCTACCGGCCTGGGTGGTGCCGCTTTTTACGACCACTACGGGCTTCTTTTCGGAGACCCGGCGGGCAATGCGTGCGAACTTCTCAGGGTTGCCAAAGGACTCGAGATACAGCAGTATAACTTGGGTCGCCGCGTCTTTCTCCCAGTACTGCAAAAAGTCAGGGGGAGAAATGTCAACCCGGTTACCGACACTGGCGAAGCTGGAGATGCCCATGTTGAGGTCCCGAGCATATTCCAGGACAGCCAGCCCCATGGCGCCGCTCTGGGAGAGAAAGGCAACGTTCCCCAGAGGGGGATAGACCAGCGAAAAGGTCGCATTCAAACCGACACCGGGGTCGGTATTAATGACGCCCATACAGTTCGGCCCGACCACTCTCATTCCATGACCCAGGCTGATTTCCCTGAGCTCCCTTTCGCGGGCGGCCCCCTCCGGCCCTATCTCTTTGAACCCATCCGATATGACAATTAGCGCCCGAACCCCCTTTCGGCCGCACTCATAGGCTACCTTGCTGACTATGGGCGCAGGCACCGCGATGATGGCTAGTTCCACACTACCCGGTATGTCCAGTACCGAGTCATAGGTTTTCACCCCGAGCACCGCCTCAGCATTCGGGTTTACGGGATATATTGTGCCCAGAAAACCGCCCTGAAGGATGCACCGGAAAAGTACATTACCAATTGAATTAGGGTCACGAGAGGCACCAATTACGGCTACTGAGCGGGGCGAGAGAATGTGACGGAGCGAAGCGATGGTAGAGCTAGACTCCCTCTCCTCCTCTTTCCTTATAACTCGCCTCGTCTGGGCAATGGGAAAGATGACATGATACACTCCTGACTCTACACTGCTGGCGATGTGGAAGCCGTAGTCTCTGAAGAAAGCGAGCTGACTCTCTTCGGCAAGAATATCCGTCTCAAACCTATCAATATCCTGGTCACGGGCAATATTAGCCAGCCACCCCAGAAGCCTGGTAGCGATACCTTTACCCTGATGCGCATCCTCAGTGACGAAGGTCACCTCCGCAGAGTGCCGGTCAGGGAGGCGATAGTATCTGCCCATGCCTACTATCTGCCTCTTGTCGTCCTTTATTAACTCAGCGACAATGGCGAAGGTATTGCTGTAGTCTACGCTGCAGGCTCTGGCAGCATCATCGGCGGTCAGATTAGGCAAATGCTGGAAGTGTAAATACTTGGTGTGAGGGCTGAGACGACCAACAAAATCCAACCACAATTGGACATCTTCTTTCTTGACTGGTCTGAGCCGAATGTTGGAACCATCTTTCAGGACGGCTTCGGTTTCATACTGTGTTGGGTATAGGCTGGTCTTGAGATTCATTGTGCACCGCCATACGATTTTGACTCACGGGAGTCTCGTTAGTATTATGGCACATAGGTAAGAGGTTTTGAAGCGGTCATGACCAACGCCCGAGCTTGGTTGCCATTGAGACTTGCCAACTACGGCAATTAAGCGCGCGGTATGGCTCTGTATCAACTATTTCTACAAAATATCTTAACGTTACATCGGGTTCGGACATGCCACCCGAATTGAGGTCGCAACTTCAGTGAAACAGCCGTCAAAGAGGAATCCAGAATGTATGGTGATGCTTCGCCTATTCGGCAAAATTATCTGAGGTAATTTTGAGCTGCAGTAAGCCTTACTTTGGGATGAGCTTTCCCCCTCGGTATTTAGAGAGAGGGATAGGATGCTATTTCCGTTTTCTCTTCACGAAGGCAAAACGGATTTTCTTGCCGTTATGTTTCTGGTTCTTCTTATTCACATTCTCTATAAAAGATTTTAGGTCTGTAAGAGATTTGTCAGCCATTTTGATTTAATCACTTCACTTTCTGTACGCTAGGAACC
>DUEB01000217.1 GCA_011176655.1 Dehalococcoidia bacterium
GTTCTTCGGCATCCGCCTCGGGTAACTTCTCCACCGGGGTACGGCTGGCAAGCTCCAGTTTATCCCCAAACCGGGTAAGCTTTCGGCTCGCCTCATCATACTTACCCGCCGCATTCCGGATGTGGGTACCAACTATCCGGTAATCATCCTGAAAGTCTACCAGGTCGCCCTGGAGACGCTGCAGATAGCCCAGGATTTCCCGGGCCGTCTGCTCAATGTGCAGCCCCTTAAGCCCCTGGACAATAACCTGCAAATAGGCGTAAAAGCTGTTGGGCGACACCGGGATAACCCGCTTCTGGATGGAGTAGGCATATATCTCGCTCTCCTCGGCGCAGCCCTGAAGTATGGTCTCATAATAGACATTTTCGGCGGGGATATACATCAGGGCAAAGTCAAAGGTGTCCTCGTCGGGCAGGATATATTTGGTCACATTGTCAATATGGTTCTTAATAGTACGCATGAACTGTCGTCGCAAAGCCTTTTGCTCCGCCTCAGTCTCTGCCTTAAGTATTCTCCCAAAGTCTTCCAGAGGGAACTTGGAATCAATGGGGACTAGATGCCCGCCGATATGAATGACCGCGTCTACCGTGTCGCCACTGTGAAATCTATACTGGAGGGAGTAATTATCCCGGGGCAGGACGTCAGCCAGCAACCTCTCCAGCAGCAGCTCACCGAAACCACCTCTGAATTTAGGCGCCCGGAGCAGCTCCTGCAGGCTGGAAATATTCTTACCTACCTCCTCGATATCCCGGGTCCTCTTGGTAAGCTCCCCCAACCGCTCCCGCACCTCACCGAAAACGCTCAGGCTGCCCTCCACCTTTTCCCCGACCACCCGGGATAAGGCGTCGGTCTGCTCCCGCAGCCTGTCACGCCCGCGCAGCCTGTCCCCGACAAGAAAGATAACCAGAACCGCAAGGACAATAATTATTATTACTTCTAATTCCATCCGCTCTCCCAGGCCCGGCGACCCGGCTGGCTCCCGATAGATAATTAAACCAATTATACACCAAAGACCCGGTAAATAGACACAAGCCGCCAA
>DUEB01000218.1 GCA_011176655.1 Dehalococcoidia bacterium
CTGTTAAACTCTTACACTTAAGTCGCCGACTGATACTTCTCCACGACGTCATCGGCAAAATCAATGTTGCTGCAGACCTGCTGCACCTCATCCAGGCCTTCCAGCTTATCCAACATCCTCAGAGTCTGGAGAGCCTCCTTCTCCCCGAGGTCTAGGGTGGTCTTCGGTATCAGGCTCTGCTCCGCCGAGGCGATAGGCACACTCTGCTCTTCCAGCGCCTTGCGCACCATCTCCAGCTCATCGGGCCTGGTGTAGATTTCCACGCAATCACCCCCGACGACGACGTCCTCAGCCCCGGCATCGATAGCCGCAAGGGACAGCTCCTCAGCGTCCAGCCCGCCGGTATTTACGGTGATAAGCCCCTTCAAATCGAAAATCCAGGCGACACAGCCGCTCTCACCCAGGCTGCCCCCGCCGCGCGTGAAGATATTGCGCACATCCTGAAGGGTGCGATTGCGGTTGTCACTCAGCGCCTGCACCAGGATAGCCGCCCCACCGGGGCCGTAGCCCTCAAGGGTCATCTCAGCGAGCGCCGCCCCCCCCAACTCACCGCTGCCCCGTTTTATCGCCCGCTCGATGTTGTCCGAGGGCATACTGTTATCCCGGGCTTTCTGTACCGCCAAACGCAGCCGGAAATTGGTGTCCGGGCTAGCGCCCCCTTCCCGCACCGCCACGATAATCTCACGCGTCAGCTTGGTAAAGAGCTGACCGCGCCGGGCATCAGCCACCCCCTTCTGATGCTTAATGGAAGACCACTTAGAATGCCCTGACATTTCTCTCTCTCCTCAAGCCAGACTACTCTAAATTTTATCACCGCACCCACCCGGGGTCAAAGAGGCCCAGGTCCCGGGCACACGGCGCTAATACTCATACTGGCCCCGCTTATAGACAAAGGAGACGATGAGTAACGCTACCCCCACCACCATGAGCACGATGCCATACGTCCCCAACGGGGCCAGGGAATCATCAAGGGGCCGGGACAGCCAGGACTGAAGCTCAGGCGGCGGGTTGATGCCAGAGAGGGCCTCGCCGGCGAAATGCTTTATCACAAATGTAGCGACATAGGTGACAATGCCGCTGATAAGGCACGGTATCCCTATCCAGCGGGTTGCCCCTCTCACCCGCCGGTTGAGGAGAATAACCCCCATGATAAGGAGCGCAGTAGCAATGACTAGCGCCCAGTAGATAGTCTGGAAATAGCCGATATATCGCCTTGCCTGAGCCAGAGCCGGCATAATTGACGGGTCCATCTCGTTCAGGGTACTCTCATCGATTTCCAGGGTCGACGGTATCTGCCCCGCAATCTGCTCGTAGAAGGCATCAAACATCTGCTCCAGCTGGGCGGGGGGTATCATCTCAAGCCCGGCCGGGGGCGATGCCAGTAACGCCTGGCGCAGCCCGTCTCTCACCTGCTCCTTTACCGGCGCCACGTCAATCACCAGAACCAGGCTCTCACTACGGCCCAACAGGTAGTCATAGCCGGTATAGACCGCCTGGCCCACCTGCTCCCTCAGCCACGGCTCAAGGTCGGTAAGGATATCATCCAGCACCTCATCCATAAGTTCCGCCGGTACCACAGACATTACCTCTTCCGGGACCTGCTCTTTCAGCACCTCTTCCATCAGCGGGGCTACCTCCAGACTGTCCAGTCGGGAGACAACGAAATCCGGGCTGAGAACGGTACGGCTGAGAGTGAAAGCAAAACCGAACCCGGAGAGCGATACAAAAAGGAGAAAGCTCAAGAACCCGATGGCTGCTTTTCTGGCTAACGACATTTAGCACCTCCAACCACAAAGGCGACCGCATATTCGTCACAATCAGAAAGGCTGATATCCAGACCGCCCAGACC
>DUEB01000219.1 GCA_011176655.1 Dehalococcoidia bacterium
ATGGCAAACCAGCTATAATGAAGCCTCAACTGGATACCAAAGACCCTGCCTAGTTTAATTGCGCCGCCCATTATCACTCAGTATAATACTATATTATAGCCTTAGAACACAAAAGTTGCCAACTGTCTTTATGGACATTATCCTCCAGGAAAAACCGTTGAGGCAGAGCATTCGGGGATTTAGGCCCTTCTAATGACAATCAATCAGCCAGCACCTTACTCAGCTCAAACAGAGCCGCCGCCACCGCCCAGCGCCTCACCCGAGCCCTGTCTCCCGGGTAACTGCCGGTGACCAGCCGCCGCTGCCGGCCGGTAACCACCCCGATATGATAGGTGCCAAATGTCTTCGCTGCCACCGTGCCCGGTTCATCCACCCCGGTGATGCCCACCCCAACCGCCGCTCCCAGGCGCGACCGGGCAGCCTCAGCCATGGCCGGAGCTATTTCGGCACCCTCTCCTCCGTGCTCGGCAATAAGCCGGTAGTCAACCCCGCAGGCCACACGCGCTTCATCAGAACCGGTAACCAGCCCACCCTTAAAATACGGTGCCGCCTCAGGACACCCGCTCACGGTCGCGGCCAGCAACCCCCCCGTGTAGCTTTCCATCACAGCCAGACTCAGCTTCCTCTCCAACAGCCAGCGCCCGACGACGGCTTCCAGGGTATCATCACCGGCTCCCCAGATGTGCTTGCCCAGAACCTGATTTAACCGGGCCTCAACCTGAGCAATCATCGCCTCAGCCTCTTCCTGGCTCTGAGCCTTAGCCGTCAGGCGGAGGTGGATACCATCAGCCTTGGCATAGACACCCAGGGTAGGGTTCGCCGAAGAAAGCTGCGGGGCAACCATTTCCGCGACACGGGCCTCAGCCAGACCGAAGGTCTTCAGGGTCTTAGAAACAATAATCGTCCCGCCGGTCCTGTGACGTAAGCGGGGCAGAACCGCCTCGTGCCACATGGGCTGCATCTCTCCCGGCGGCCCGGGCATGGCGACTATTATTCGTTCGTCCCTCTCCACCCACCAGCCGGGGGCCGTCCCGCTAGGGTTAGGAATCGCCTGTGCCGCAGGGATGATAGTGGCCTGCTTCAGATTAGTGAGCGGCATCTCCCTCGCCAGGCGAGCAAAAAACTCCCGTAATTCACGCTCCAGGGCCGGGTCGCCTTTCAGCCTTTCCTCCAAGACCTCGGCGATGGCCTCGCGGGTTATATCATCCGCAGTGGGACCTAAGCCTCCGGTAGTCAGGATGAGGTCGGAACGCTGCCAGGCCCGCTTCAGCACCTTCACCAGCCGCGCCTGATTGTCACCCACCTGGGAAATCCAGTGGAGGTCAATACCCAGGGCGGGTAACTCAGCCGCCAGAAAGGGGGCATTGGTATCCGTTATCTCCCCCAGCAGGAGCTCCGTGCCGATAGAGATAATCTCGGCTTTCATTAAGAAGGGACACTCAGCTTGAGTTTCTCCAGGGCGACCTCGGCAGCGCGTTTCCCCGAAAGGAGCATACCCCCGAAGATAGGGCCCATGCGGTGGGTGCCGCAGACCGCATTGGCGGCCATACCGGCCACAATCAGCCCCGGGTAGACCTCCCTGGTATTCTCCATTATCCTCTGCTCGGCTACCTCAGCCCACATTGACTTCTCCCCCATGATACCACCCCCCTCGGTATCCAGCCTGCCGTGAAGCTTATCGACCACGACGTGACAGATTTCGGAGGCATGGCCGGTGGCATCGATGACCAGCTTGGAACGTATCGACAGAGGGTCAACGTGAAGACCGGCCATAGTAACCGCCGTCCAGTTTAAGACCAGGCCGGTTATCCTATCGTCCTCCCGAATCATGACGTCCTCGATGCTCATCAGATTAAATATCTTAGCTCCCGCCTGTATCGCCTTAAGACAGATGGCTGCGGACGCCTCTACCGAGTCGGCGGTGTAGTAACCCCTCTCCGACTCGCGATTTCTAATGCCGAACTCGTCCAGTATTGC
>DUEB01000022.1 GCA_011176655.1 Dehalococcoidia bacterium
AAGCGGGGATGTTACTCCGAATACCCAGGGTAATACCCTGAGCCAGCGATGCCTGAGGCTCGGGTAAAACCTGAGCCAGGGTCTGAGACATGCTGTTTCTCACCGAGTATACCCAGGCGAGCGGCTTAAAGCCCCGCCCGCTGCTAGTCACCTCTATTTTAGGGTAGAGCATGGTGGCAAGGATTCCCTGGCGAGCGAGATAGGCCGGGTAGTCAAAGTCATCAAGCTGGGGTGGGGTCTCTAGCTCCCCGGTTACCATAAGCTCGTCGCCGTAGCTATAGCCGGGATAGCGCGGCACAAAGAGCAGCACCGTGCCTGATACCTCATGCCAACCACCATCAAGCTTTAAGGCACTAGCCGATAGCCTCAGATGGGTGGTCCTATCTCTAATCTCCGGCTCAGCACTAACCAGCCCTCTCACGGCTACCGTCCCCCGGTCATTGTAAAAGGCCAGGTGCGCCTCATCGATGATGGGCTGGACTGACTGAAAATAGAGGGCGCCCCCGAAGAAGGCAAAGATGCAGAGGCTAACCACGACCACTGTCTTCCGGCTCTGACCGGGACGGCACAGGAAGGGGAGGGGAGCCAGTCCGGTGAAAAGGAGGGCGGGGGGCGGGCTGAATCCGGCCCCCGAGAAGATACCCGCTATCCAGGCGCAACCCAGATAGATAAGTGTCATCAGCTCTAACCCTTAAGACCGGCTAGCTACCGTAATCAGGGGCTCAATCTGCTCCAAGGTCTTGGCGCCGATACCGGACACCTTGGTCAGCTCGTTAATGCTGCGAAACGGCCCGTGTTCGGAGCGATAGTCGGTAATGGCTTGGGCTCTTTCTTCACCAATCCCCGGCAGCGCCTCCAGCAGCCAGCTCTCAGCCCGGTTAAGATCAATCTTTTGCGGGGCTGCCTCGTCTCCCGCCTCACCGATGTAGAGTGTAGTCACCTTGCCGTCGCCGCTGGCGGTTACCCCACCAGCCGCCTGGATGAGCGCCTCGACAGTGTCGCCGGCTTCCAGGGGATAGCAGCCGGGGCTCACGACGGCACCGCCGATGTAGATTTCGCCCGGTATCTCCGGGGTGGAGTAACCATCGGCTATTGAGATCTCGGCTGCCTGGCTGGCATTAAATCGTGACCAGGCGATAATGCTGGCTACGGCGATAATGACCATCAGCAAAATAGTAAGCGGCGTCCATAACTTGCTCATCGTCACGATAGACCTCCTGACTCTGTCTTGGTGCTAGGTGACGCTCCAAATGGCAGGGGCTGACCGGGTGTCTTTGCCATCTGGCTAACTACCGCTCACAGTACAATAGAAGTTAGACTCTGTCAAACGCCTCATGGCTAGTGGCAAGCCGTTTGTCCCGGGATGAGATGCAGGGTGCGGCAACTGTTCTTCCGCTTCTTCTAACAGGGGAGAGATTTATGAAGGGGCTTGAGCTGGGAGGTTCAGTATTAACCGGCTATCTCCGAGCGGAGACCGCCAGGCTAATCGAGCTAGCGACATCACGCCGGATAGAGGCTACCCGTCAGTCTGCGGGCTGGTCCAGGTGCCCCTCAGGGTGTTCCGCAGCTCCTCTTCCATCTCAGAGCTGGTGATGGCGATTACCCTGTCTTCGGCCCGAATCAGGGTATCAGCCGAGGGCACCTTGGGCTTCTGTGCCTGGTGAATGACCAGAGCCAGTCTTGTCCCCTTGGGTAAGGGAAGCTCTTTAACCCGTTTGCCCACGGCGCTTGATTCAGCAGGAATCTTTATTTCGACGACCTCTAATCCCTGGTCCCTGATGCTGAGCAGGTGGGTCAGGGGGTGGGTGGGCACCTCTTCCTGTATGTGCTCCAGGATAACATTGGTGCTGCTTACGGTGACATCGATGCCCAATTCCTTGAAGACCACTTCATTTTGGGGATTTCGGATGCGGGCTATGGTGCGCGGGACCATGAACTTGTGCTTGGCTACCTGACAGGCAACCAGATTGTCTTCGTCATCACCGGTTACGGCAATGAGCATCTCCGCCCGGCCGGTGCCCACCTTGGTTAAGATAGCCGTCTCGCAGCCATCACCTTGGATACAGACACCGCCCAGCTCGTCGTTGATTATCTGACAGAAGGTGGCATTCTTCTCCAGGATAACTACTTCGTGGCCCTCGTTTAACAGGGCCTTGCTCAGGTAGTAGCCTAATCTGCCGCCGCCGACAACTACGATGTACATCCTTCTCTCTCAGCCCTCCAGCCTTTCCCTGAGCATCTGGGCGAATATTGTGGTGGGACTCAGGGTCTCCAGCCCCAGGGTGCTGTATAATTCCTGGCGCAGGGGGTCGTAAATACGGCAGACCACCCTGGGCACACGGAAGATATGCTTGGCAATCTGGGTAGCCATGACGTTGCGGTTGTCCCCCTGGGTTACCGCCACAAAGGCATCGGCCTCCTCAATACCGGCTCTCTTAAGCGCTTCTTGGTCGAGGCCGTTACCCACCAGGGCGGTGCCCTTAAAATCGGGGGGAAGCCGGCGAAAGCTATAGGCATCCGTATCCAGGATAATAACTGAATGCCCGTCGCTATCCAGCAGCCCCGCCAACTGCGCGCCGACCCGGCCGCAGCCCATGATAACAATTTTCATAGTTTATAAGACCCCACTCAGTCTATATTAAACCCCACGCAGTCTATATGAAACCTCACTCAGCTAGATAAGGAGTCGATGGCACAGTATAGGACGACTGGTAGAGGATAACACGACAGGGGCTATTCTTGAGCACATAGGGGACGACCTCACCCAGACTGAACTCACCAAAGCGCATCTTGTAGGCGATACCGAGCAGAATCAAATCGATTTCCCGCTCAACCGCCTCATTGATAATAGCCGGCCCGGCTTCACGGGCTTGGAGCACCTCGGTATCCATCCTGCAGCCTGCCTTTCGGGCAACCTCCTCCATACTTTCAAGTATGTCCTCGGCCTTCTGAATCTCAGGCTCAATCTCGGCATCCAGGGGCAGGTCGCGCTTCAGGGTAATAATATAGATAGCGTGAACCTGACTCTTATTTTGTTTGGCCAGCCCACAGGCCAGCTCAACTGCCTCTTCATCAACCTGAGTCCCGGTCACCGGCACCAGAATTCGGGAGAATTTCATCCTGTCCTGTTCCAGTCTATCATTAAACACGGCTAATTATACCCTTCTTGTCAAGAGGTGGCAAATTTGGGGCTGGTCTTTATCTACAAGCCTAGCTTCACTAGCGCCATCTCCAGAAAGATGGGGCGAGGAGGGAGAATACCGTCAGCATCTCAAGACGTCCCGCCAGCATACATATAATGAGGACGACCTTGCCACCAGCGGGAATCAAGGCATAGTCCGCAGCCGGACCGACCAGACCCAGACCCGGGCCGACGTTTCCCAGAGTAGCCAGGATGGAAGACAGGGAAGTGGTATGGTCCAGTCCCAGACCGGTCATGATAAGAAAACCCACAATGATAGTGGCGAAGTATAAAATAGCCATGCCGATTATTCCCGAGATTACCCTCTCCGACAGGACATTGCCCCCGAGCTTTATCGGTATTACCGCTTGAGGGTTAAATGCCAGCGAAATGCGGCGAAAGGTATATTTGAACAGTACCAGAATACGGGTAACCTTTAATGCCCCGCCGGTGGAACCGGCACAGGCGCCGACTATCATCAGGACAAGTAAAGCGCCCCTGGCAAAAGCGGGCCAGACATTGAAGTCGACGGTGCTGAAGCCGGTAGTCGTCATAATGGATACGGTCTGAAAGCTCCCGTGCCGGAAGGCATCAGCGACGGGCATACCCATGGCATTCACCAGATTGAGCGCCACGAGAACAGATGCTCCCACCAGAAAAGCGATATAGCAACGAAATTCGGGGTTACCCAGGAGATGCATCGGCTGGCGTTTCCCCAGAGTGAGGTAGTGAAGCCCGAAGTTTACCCCCGCAATTATCATGAAGGCAACGACAATACCCTCAACGACGACGCTGTTATAGGCGGCAATGCTCAAGCCGGTAGCGGCGAAGCCCCCGGTAGGCATAGTGCCGAAGGTGACGGTCAGCGCATCAAAGGCAGGTATGCCTCCCGCCTTCCAGAGCAACAGGAATTCCAGCAGCGAAAAGCCAACATACAGATACCACAACGACTTCACGGTATCCCGGATTCGGGCCGTCAGTCGTTTGGTCTGGGGGCCAGGCAATTCAGCATCGACCAGATGGGCAGCCCCCATGCCAAACAGGGGAAACAGCGCCACGAAGAGGGTTATTATCCCCATGCCTCCCAGCCACTGGGTAAAATTGCGCCACAGGAGTATGCTGTGGGCCTGGCTCTTGATTGAGGTAAGCACGGTAGCGCCGGTGGTCGTGTAGCCGGACATCGCCTCGAAGAAGGCATCAAGGTAGCCGGGGAAGGTTCCCGCCAGCTGATAGGGCAGGGCACTGAAGAGCGAGGCCAGTATCCACCCGCCGGTGACCAGCATCAGTGCCTCCCGACGGCTGAATCTGCCCTCGCCCCCCGGGGTCAGACGCCAGACAAGCAAGCCGGAACCGACGGTAACGCCTATCGAGATAGCGAAGGCTGAGGAAACAGGCTCTCCATAATAAAGGCTCCAACCCAAGGGGAAGAGCATGGTCAGCCCGAGACCTGTCATTAACAGCCCCAGGTAGTGGACAACAACCTTTATTCTCATGACTTGCTTTTGGGCATGAAAAGCCTTTCCACAGCCGGCGTCTGAGCGAGCGGTGAGACCACAATAACATGGTCGCCGCTGTGTACTACGCTGTCACCTGGAGGGATGATGACCGTGCTGTCTCGAATAATAGCCCCGGCTACTACCTCTTTAGGCAGGCCTGCCTCAGCAATCGTATGGCCGATGACCGGGGTCGTCGGCCTGGTCACAAACTCAACAGCCTGAATCTGCTCACCGCCGAGCAGGGACACCGAAACGGCGCCGCCGTGGAGAACAAAGCGAGCAATCTTACGGGCCGTGAGCAAAGGTGGGGAGCCAGCCACGTCAACCCCAACGGCATCAGCCAGAGAAATATTCCCGGGGTTATTAACCAGTATCAGATTTCGCGATACCCCCAGCTTCTTTGCCAGTAGTCCAGAAAGGATATTGAGTTCGTCGCTTTCAGTGCTGGCGACGAAGGCATCAGCCAGGGGAACGCCCTGCTCAACAAGAAAATCACGGTTGGTACCGTCACCCTGGACTACGGACACCCCTTCTAATTTGGAGGCAATCTCCTGGCAGCGACTCAGACTCTTTTCAATAATCCTTACCGAGATTCCCTCCTCCCTCAGTCCTTCGGCAACCAGAACCCCGACACGCCCCCCACCCAGAATAACCACGCTCTTAGCCGGATGCTGCGGCTCGGCAAACATTTCACCTATTTCATCCATATGCTCCCGGGAGGCAATGAGATAAACCCGGTCCCCCGGCTTTATCACTTCGTCGGCGGTGGGTACAAAAACGTCTTCGGCACGGAGCATGGCGACAATGAGACATGGTTTGGGGAAGGTAATGCCGCTCACCGGTCTATCGGTCACCGTCTCCCTTTCCGCTCGAAACTCTCTAATCTGAACCAGCCCGTCGGCAAAGCTCTCCACCGGCGTGGAGTAAAAACCGGAGAGGATGGTTACTATTTCCCGGGCAGCTTCAGCCACGGGATTGATGAAAAGGTCAACGCCGAAGGTCTTGGGCCGAATTACCTTCCTGGGGGCGGAGGGGGAACTGGCGGTACCGATAAAGTAGCCCGAATACTCGGGATTACGCACCCTGGCCACGGTCATACGGGCACCAAGCTCCTTGGCCATGAAGCAGGTAATCATGTTGGTTTCGTCACTATCAGTGACGGCGATGACTAAATCAGCGCGATGAGTCTCCGCTTCTTTGAGGATTCTGGGGATGGCTACGTCACCAAGAATAGCCTTGACATCAAGCTGACGGCTGACGTTCTCCAGGGCCTCCTCAGATTGCTCCACGACCGCCACTTCATGGTTCTCTTTAGCCAGTAACGAGGCTATGTGAAAACCAACCACCCCGGCACCAGCGATGACGACATACATCTAATCACTTCCCCGGCTGCTTATTGGCTCTGCGCTTAAGTAGTTTGGGCATATTCTGTGCTACAGCACGCAATACACCACGAGGTCTTCGCCCTCTCCTCAGCACCCTATCACCGGGGCGGAGTGTAGGCAGCTCCTCAAGTCTCTCCTTTTTCTTCATCTCACAAAATCTCTTGCCAGGCTATCGCCCGATGCTAGCCGAATACCCTCGGAACTTAAGCATAATAATGACACCATTTTGGATGGTGGTCAAGTCCGACGGCACCCGGCCCGGGCGTAACTATTTGTTGTCACAATTGGGAAATTTTACTCGTCTCATCTCCATCTGTCAACCAGGGTGCTTGACAATAAAGATAACTCTCCTTTAAACTCAGGCTGCGGGAAGGAGAGTACCCGGTTGCCCGATTTTCCTCCTCAGATTTGCATTACATGGATTAATAGCCTGCCAACTACAAAGGAGGGCCGGTAGTGCCTAGGTTTCCTTTCATACCTCAGGAGCAGAAGTTTTTTGGGCTTTTCGAACAGAGCGCCCAGAACATGGTCAAGGCGGCTCAAGCCTTACAGGAGATGATTAGTACCTGTAGTCACGTTCCCCAGAGTGTGGCTGAGATAACCGACCTTGAGCACCAGGGCGACCTCATCACCCATCAGATTATTGCCCAGCTGCATCTTACCTTCGTTACCCCCTTTGACAGGGAGGATATCGCGCGGCTGGCGCAAAGCCTGGATGACGTCACTGACTTTATTCACGCCGCGGCTGATTCAATGCTAATCTACAAGGTAGACTGCCCAACCCCGAGAGCCATTGAGCTGGCGGACATTATCGTTCAGGCTACCATTGAGGTAGAAAAGGTGTTGCCCCAGCTAAGGCACCGCTCCAAGCTAATACAGATTCTCCCGCGCTGTGTCGAGATTAATCGCTTGGAGAATGCGGCTGACCGGGTGTTCCGCGCCGCAATGGGTGAGCTTTTTGATGACGATATAGACATAGCCAGCGTTATTAAGTGGCGCGAGATTTATGAGTATATGGAATCGGCCACCGACAGATGTGAGGACGTGGCTAATGTCCTTGAAGGGGTAGCCCTCAAGCATGCCTGACCCGTTTCTCGTCCTGATTATAGCTCTGGCACTCGGCTTTGGGGTGGTTAACGGTTTTAATGATGCTGCCAATGCCGTGGCTGCCTCAATTGGCTCTCGGGCTCTTTCCCCCAGGAATGCCATCATACTGGCTGGCTGTTTCAATTTTGCCGGCGCGGCTACCGGCACGGCGGTAGCGCAGACTATCGGTAAGGGAATTCTGGCCCCAGGGGTCATCTCAGAGTTCGGCTATTTGCCGGTGATTGCCGGCTTGGGCGCCGTTATTATCTGGGGCTCTATTGCTACCCGTTACGGGGTGCCCATAAGTCTGACTCACGGCTTTATAGCCGGGCTGGCAGCTGCCGGAATGGCCTTAGTTGGTGTCAGAGCGGTGGTGTGGGGTGTCATGCGGCGGATTCTAATCTCAGTGGCGGCGGCCCCGGCCCTCGGATTTGCCGGAGGCTTTGTCCTGATGGTCATTCTATTGTGGGCATTAAGGCACAATGCACCGGCCAGGATGCGGGTTGTTTTCAGTCGTTTGCAGTGGCTGACCACTGCTTTCTTAGCCTTTAGCCATGGCAACAATGATGGCCAGATGCCTATTGGCATCATCACTATGGCGCTGGTAATTCATACCGGACAGAATGGTCTGTGGGAGCGCCTCTCCATATCGAACCCTGAAACCTGGTGGATAATAGTTATCTCAGCCGCCGCTATCAGCATTGGTACTGCTGTCGGCGGCTGGCGAGTTATTCGTACGGTGGGCATAAGGGTTACCGCGCTGGAGCCATCTCAGGGGTTTGCTGCCCAGTTTTCGGCGGCGGCAGTAATCGAGGGAGCCTCACGGCTTGGAATTCCGGTAAGTACCACCCACTGTGCCAGTGCCGGCATCATGGGAGTGGGCGCTACCAGACGGCTCTCGGCGGTACGCTGGGGGGTCGCCCGTCGCATTGTGGCTGCCTGGGTAATAACCTTTCCTGTCTGTGGGGGGATAGGTTATCTCATTGCCTGGCTCTTAAAGTCCCGGTTCTAAGCAGACTGACCGGGATAAGCCTACAGGACAAGTCCCCTCGGTTTAGCCCGGCACTTCTCGGCGGTAATAATAGCCTCAATCTGAGCCACCGCCCGGTCAATTTCACCCCGCCGGTTTACGATGACATAATCAAACAGAGACAGCTGCTCAATTTCCTCCCGGGCAGTTTTGATGCGCAGCGCCAGGTCAAAGGGCGACTCGGTGCGGCGCTGGGTGAGCCGCTCGCTGAGCTCTACCACTGACGGCGGCATAAGGAAGACAAACACTGCCTGCGGCAGGAGCCGCTTAATGGTGGCGGCTCCCTGAGTATCAACCTTAACTATGGTATCCCGACCCATCTCCAAAGCCGTTTTGACCGGCTGCCCGGGGACACCGTACCAGTTGCCATAGACGTTAGCCCACTCCAGCAGCTCATTATTCTTAATCATCTCCTGAAACTTATCTGAGGAGACAAAGTGATAGTCTAGGTTGTCTCTCTCTTTAGCTCGTCGGGCGCGTGTGGTCAGCGTGGTAATATACTCAAGGGGACAATCGGTTTCCCGGAGCCGGACCAGGAGGGCATCCTTACCCGCCCCCGAAGGACCGGAAAGGACTATGAGGAGTGGAGACGGCGACCGGTCGAACTGGAGACTATCCCAGGGACTCACTTTTGTCATCGCTCTGCTCTAACCTTGGTGGTGAGCCGTCCCGGGTTAACTGTAACCGACCGGCGATGGTCTCCGGGGCGAGAGCCGCCAGAATGATATGCCCACTATCGGTGACGATAACGGCCTTCGTCCGCCTCCCATTAGTCATATCAATCAGCAGTCCCCTGTTTCTCCCTTCCTGGATGGCGCGTTTGGTAGGCGCTGAGTTCGGCGAGACTATAGCAATAACCCTGTTGACGGCTAATATGTTGCCAAAACCAACATGTACTGGCTCCATGGTCATTATCATCACCTCAAAGATTAAGTTTATTCATGCGATGCTTATTATCTTATAACGTTAACGCCATTTACGCAACCACCTGCGACTTGAATACGGCACCAATTTTGTGATTAAATTTATAGTCCCCTTGGTATGGGTGGCATTCTCTACTTAACCTCGTGTTCTCAATTATGCTCTCGGCCGAAACGCAGACTCTTAGGGGGAGCGGACTAAATGTATCAGATATTGTTAAAAGAAAACCTCGTACCCAACATTCACCTTTTCCAGATTGCGGCACCTAATGTGGCCAAGAAAGCCCAAGCGGGACAGTTCGTCGTCATCAGGATTGACGAAAAGGGCGAGCGTATCCCACTCACCATTGCTGACTGGAACCGGGAAGAAGGCAGCGTCACCGTCGTTTTTATGGGGGTGGGCACAACCACTCATCGGCTGGCCCGGCTTAAAGAGAGCGACAGCATCGCCAACTTCATCGGGCCGCTGGGGAAGCCGACCCACATTGACAATTTCGGCACCGTGGTCTGCGTCGCCGGCGGTTTTGCCGTGGCCACCATATACCCCATCGCCCGGGCTCTGAAAGAAAAGGGGAACCGGGTCATCTCCATCATGGGGGCGCGCAGTAAAGACCTTATCTTCTGGGAGGATAAGCTGCGCAGCGCCAGCGATCAGTTAATCGTGACCACTGATGATGGCTCCTACGCCCGCAAGGGACTGGTGACTGAGCCGCTCAAGGAACTGCTGGAAGCCGGCGGGGTTGACCGGGTGATTGCCATCGGCCCCAGCATTATGATGAAATTCAGTGCCAAGACCACCGAGCCCTTCGGGGTGAAGACCATCGTCAGCCTGAACCCGATAATGGTCGACGGCACCGGAATGTGTGGCTGCTGTCGGGTATCCGTCGGCGACGCCACCAGATTCGTCTGTGTTGATGGCCCCGACTTTGACGGGCATCAGGTGGACTGGGACTTACTTCTTGCCCGCCAGCGCATCTATCTTGATGAAGAGAAGCTCTCTTTTGAGCGGTGGCAGAGCCAGCGTGCTAACAGTTCTTGATAGAGTCTGGAGTGAGTGCTTATGGCGAAGATTAACCTGAAACGAGAACCCATGCCCCGGCAGGACCCAAAATTAAGGGCGAAAAACTTTAACGAGGTCGCTCTGGGCTATAGTGCCGAGCAGGCTAAAGCTGAAGCCAGCCGCTGTATTCAGTGCCCCAAGCGCTCCTGCGTTGAGGGTTGCCCGGTGGACATTGATATTCCGGGTTTCATTAAGGCTATTCGCGATGATAATATGCCGGAGGCGGTCAGGATACTTAAAAGCAAAAACAGCCTGCCCGGCATCTGCGGGCGGGTCTGCCCTCAAGAAACACAGTGCGAAGTAAGTTGTGCCTTGGATAAAAAGGGAGCCCCGATTGCTATCGGTCGTCTGGAGCGATACGTGGCTGACTGGGAGCGAGCCAATATGGACTCAGCCGGCTCGTCGATAACCCATCCCAAACCGACCGGTAAAAAGGTAGCCGTGGTTGGCTCGGGGCCGGCGGGACTGACCGCAGCCGCCGACCTGGCCAAGCTGGGGCACAACGTTACCCTTTTTGAGGCGCTTCACGTGGCGGGAGGGGTGTTGATGTACGGCATTCCTGAGTTCCGTTTGCCCAAGAAGATTGTCCAGGCTGAGGTTGACTATGTTGCCTCTTTGGGGGTGGAGATTGTGCTGGACACAGTAGTAGGCAAGACCGTAAGCGTTGATGAGCTGCTGAATGACGGCTACCGGGCCCTTTTCCTGGGGCCGGGGGCCGGGGCGCCGATGTTTCTCAATATCCCCGGGGAAAACCTCAACGGTATCTACTCGGCAAACGAGTTTTTGACCCGGGTCAACCTGATGAAGGCCTACCAGTTTCCGGAGTATGATACCCCGGTCAAGGTAGGGCAGAGGGTAGGCGTGGTTGGCGGCGGCAACGTGGCTATGGACGCCGCCCGATGCGCCCTCAGGCTGGGCGCCGAGGAGGTCTACATCGTCTACCGGCGCTCCGAGGTGGAGATGCCAGCCCGGCGCGAGGAGGTGGAGAATGCCAAAGAAGAGGGGATTCAATTCAGGCTGCTCACCAACCCCAAGCAGTTTATCGGCAACGACCAAAACTGGGTAGCCGGTATGGAGTGCTACGAGATGGAGCTGGGCGAGCCGGATGCCAGCGGTCGGCGCCGCCCTATTGCCATCCCCGGCTCGGAGTTCATTCTCAAGGTTGACGTCGCCATAGCGGCTCTGGGCACCCGCCCTAACCCCATCATCCCCTCAACCACCGAGGGTCTGGAGACCAGCCGTTGGGGCACCATTATTGCCGATGAAGTTACCGGGAAGACCGTAAAGCCCGCCGTCTGGGCGGGGGGCGATATCGTCACCGGCGCCGCTACCGTTATCAGCGCCATGGGCGCCGGCAAACGGGCGGCGGCGGACATAGATGCCCATCTAAGGGGATAGAGACGGTATCCCACTTCATAGTTTTATACAGGGGAATCTTTTAAGGGGGGCTTCGGCCCCTTTCTTCTTCTTTGGCGTCTCCACCTGAAAGGAAGCCAACGGCAAATCAGGCCACAGCCAGGAGCGGGGAATTTACATGAGGGCGAAGGGGCACTATAATAGCAAGTTAAAGAAACCGATTGACATGAAGAGGTAAATTCCAGGTCCTCGATTTACCTGCTGTTTAGGCGATGGACGAAAAGCGCGCTGGTAGCATAAGGCGAGCCGAGGGGGCATTCAATATCCCCCGGGGGCGGTCCTGGCGAGCCCGCATCCCGATTCTCCCCAGGCAGCGGACGGGTAGCTCCTTATCCCGCACCCTAATTCTTGGCTTTGCGGGCCTGGTAGTCATCGGTGGTATTCTGCTCATGCTGCCCGTATCCAGCGCTGCGGGACAGGCTACCCCACCGGTCAATGCCTTCTTCACCTCCACCTCGGCGGTATGTGTTACCGGTCTGGTGGTGCTTGATACCGGAACCTACTGGAGCTCCTTCGGCCAGGGGGTGATTCTGGCTCTCATCCAGATAGGCGGCTTCGGTTTCATGACCAGCGCCACGCTTCTGATGCTGGCTTTCGGGCGTAGAATCGGGCTTCGGGAGAGACTGCTCATCGGAGAGTCAATGGGGCTGTCACGGCTTGGAGGGCTGGTCAGAATCGTTAGAAACATGGCTATTTTTACCCTGCTCGCCGAAGGCATCGGGGCCGCCGTATTCTTCATTCGCTTCTCGGC
>DUEB01000220.1 GCA_011176655.1 Dehalococcoidia bacterium
CCAGTGACCAGAGCTCACTTGCTGGCCTGATTAAAGAGGCGGTTAGTACCCTGGGGCTGAGCCAGGAGCGGCTTTATGTCTCGCCCAGAGACCTGCCCGCGGTAAAGAAGCTTATCGCCCAGGATAAGGATTTAGCCGCTAGGGTGGTGGAGGTAAAGGAGCATAAGTCCAGCGGTGGGGTTATCGTCGAGGACATTAAGGGTAAGGTCAGGATTGATAACACCTACGAGACCAGGCTGGAGATGTTATTACCCAGGTTACTGCCTGAAGTAGCTCAGGAGCTCTTTCAGGCTTAAAGGAGCTTGCTTTGCCCAGCGCAAAAGATGCCTTTATGTCGGCTTACCTCAAGGGCGCCGAGGCCAGAATGTTGACCGGCGAGCACGTGGATAGGGTGTCAAGGATATCCGCCGTTCAGGACGTGGTCTCCAGCGTCCGTGAGGTATTTGATATCATTAAGGACACCGAGGCCGGGGGATACCTTGCCGAGGCTATGGTGAAGACCTTTGATGACTCGGACAAGTACCTGTGGCTTTACTTCAGCGGGTGTCTCGAACGTCTGCAGGGGTTGAAGCTGGTACCGGATGACATGCGTCAGGTGTTGGCCGCCTACATGGTGAAGTACGATGTCGCCAATATCAAAGCCAAGCTGCAGGGGATGGCTACGGGCGGGAAGGTGAGCCTGATACCGGTGGGGGTTATGCATAGCCAGGGACGGTTGGATGAGCTGGCCACTGCCGAGGGGGTCGAGGATGTTATCCAGATACTGGGGGAGTGTCGGTTGGGGGACTACGCCGATATTCTCCGCGACTACTCGGCGGAGGATACCGGGTCCAGGTTCCTGACCGAAGCCAGGCTGGACGGAAGGTACTACGATAGCTTACTTAAGGTGTCAAGACGCATACCTGACGGCTCTCTGCTGGCCAGGGTCTTCAGCATAATCATCGATATGACCAATCTCGCGCTGATAAGTAGAGCCCTGGTTGAGGGGTTGGGTTCGGAGGCTGGCGAGTCTATCATCAGCGGCGGCTATCTGATTTCGGAGGCCTTAGCGCGGGAGTTGCTGTCGCAAAAGCTTACTGACTTACCCGGTGCGCTGGGGGTGATGCAGTACCGGGAGATAGTGGAGGAGCTGGTTACGGGCTATGGCAGAACCAAGAGTATCACCGTGGTTGAGGAGATTATCGACAGGCACCGGTTCCGCTTGCTTAAGGAGATGCTGTCACCCAGGGTGCTCACCCCTCTGGTGATAGCCTGGTACTTGATTGTCAAGGAGCTTGAAGTGAGAAACCTGAGGCTGATTCTGAAGGCGGTTTTTGATGCCGTTCCCGTGGAAGAAATAAGGGAGTATCTTATCTCGGTATGATGAATATAAGGCAACTGGAGATAGCGGTCATCGGGGATGAAGACCTGGTCAGCGGTCTCAGGCTGGCTGGAGTCCGCCGCTATCGCATAGTCACCGAGGGTGATAGAGAAGAGGTGCGGCAGGCGCTTACCGAGCTTTTGGACGAACCCGGCGTCGGCATCATAGTGATACTGGAAGACTACGCAAGACATGTTGCCGACCTGGTCACTCAGGCTCAGGAGAGGAAGACCTCGCCCCCGGTGGTGATTGAAGTGCCCTCGAAGTATGGGACGCGTTATAAGGACGTGACTCAGTATTATAAGGCTTATATCCGCAAGTTTATCGGTTTTGATATAGAAATCTAAGTGTGCTCTACGGAGGTGGCAAGCTATGGGTAAGATATGGCGGATTTCCGGGCCTCTGGTTATCGGCGAGGATATGAAAGGGGCTCAGGTTTATGAGATTGTCGAGATAGGCACTCAGAGGCTGGTCGGCGAGGTAATTGGGCTTGAGGAGGATAAGGCCATCATCCAGGTGCATGAGGATACCCTGGAGCTTAAGGTCGGCGAGGCGATTAGAGGCACGGGCGCCATCTTGACCGCCGAGTTGGGCCCGGGGATTGTCGGCTCCATTTATGATGGGCTGCAGAAGTCCCTGACGGTTCTCATGGAGCAGGGCTCATTTATTGAACGGGGGGCCAGGGTATTCCCCCTGCCGCGTGACAAGAAGTGGCCGTTTACGCCCAAGGTCAAGGTTGGGGACAGGGTTAGCCAGGGAGATATCATCGGTACGGTTCCCGAGACACACCTTCTGGAGCACCGCATCATGGTGCCGGTGGGTATGAAGGGTATCATTAAGAAGATAGCTGAGGGTAATTACACCATTGAGGAGCCGGTGGCTCAGATAGAGGTGGACGGCAAGGTAAAAGAAATCACCATGCTGCAGAAGTGGCCGGTAAGAAAGCCCCGGCCCTATAAGCAGCGGTTTGCTCCCTCGAAATTACTGGTCACCGGGATGCGCATTCTGGACTATATGTTTCCCCTGGCGCTCGGGGGCAAGGCGGCCATACCCGGAGGCTTCGGCACCGGTAAGACGGTAGCCTTACAGCAGCTTGCCCGCTGGGCTCAGACCCAGCTCAATATTTATGTTGGCTGTGGGGAGCGGGGTAACGAGATGGCTGACGTGCTCTATAGCTTCAGGCAGCTTAAGGAGCCGACCACGGGCCGGCTGTTGCAGGAAAAGGAGGTGTTTATCGCCAATACCTCTAATATGCCGGTGGTGGCGCGCGAGGCCAGCGTCTTCGTGGGCATCACCCTGGCGGAGTACTTCCGGGATATGGGGTACGATGTCCTGCTGGTGGCTGACTCGACCTCAAGGTGGGCGGAGGCGATGCGGGAAATCGGCGGCCGGCTGGAGGAGATACCCGGTGAGGAGGGCTTCCCGGCCTATCTCGGCTCGCGTCTGTCTTCGTTCTACGAGCGGGCAGGGCGGGTGGAGTGTCTGGGCAGCCCGGGAAGAGAGGGCTCGGTGACCGTGGCCGGAGCCGTAAGTCCCCCCGGGGCTGACTTCAGTGAGCCGGTAACGCAGAATACCCTGCGCATCGTGGATGCTTTCTATGCCCTGGATACGTCGCTGGCCAACAAAAGGCACTTCCCGGCCATAAACTGGCTCACCAGCTACAGCCTTTACGTCGATGA
>DUEB01000221.1 GCA_011176655.1 Dehalococcoidia bacterium
ACCAGGGTAATCGGCTCGGTGCTCATGCCCAGTTTGGGGACAATTACTTTAGTTGCCACGCTTCACCTCCAAGCTTAGTGAATAATTACTGAGCCATTCCAAATAAAACAGCAGAGACTCTACTGGCCCTTAACTACTACTTGATTACTCAAATCTTAGCTGAGCCTCTGCTGTCTAGCCTACCAGTTAAGACCATCAGACTAGCACAGCTATTTTAGCATTTTGTGGCTATTTAAGCAACGCCGGGTAGAGATATCAGCCGTCAGCCCCCGGTTACGGCTCTTTACGGATAGAAGGCTGGCCTCGCGCCCGGGTCTTTCACATCATGGGCTATTTTCCAGATAGCGCGCAGGGGTTTAATATCAATGTAATGATAGGAATTTTTAGCTTCGCGGGGGCCGAAGCAGCCGCTCTCTGGACTGGTAAAACCATCCCCGGTCAGTATCTCGGCAGCCCCATCCACATCTCTAGCTGAGAAGCCGATATGGTGCAGCCTCTCACCGTGCTCCGCGAGAAAGTCCCGGTAGATTGAGTCCCCCTTAACCGGCTGCCACAGCGCCAGCACTACCCCCCCGACATTGGCCAGGGCTACCCTCTCCCGGCCCCGACTGGGCTTACCGTGGTAGTGACGCTGGTATACCAAGGGCTCCCCCCATTCATAGATAGCCCAGGGGCCGATGCCCAGGATGTTCCAGTAGTCCCTGGCCGTCTTCGACAGGTCGCTGACTGCAATGGCCACCTGAGTGATAGCCGGCACCTTAAGCTTAGCCGGGCTCTCCGTTGCCTTTTCTGGATAGCGACTGGTAGGCCCCGCAGCGATACCCTCCCGGCACTCCACCACCTCCCAGATACAACCCAGGGCCTCAAGATACATATAATTATAGCGGCAACCCTTCTCACTACGCCCGCAGCTACCACTCTGAAGGCTGACAAAGCCATGTTCCCCGGTCAGTATCCCGACGGTCTCATCCAGGTCATCGACTAAAAACTGCAGGTGATGGATGCCCTCTCCATGCTCCTCGAGAAAGTCGCGGTACAGCGAGGGACCATCAACCGGCTGCATCAGCTCAAATTCTACCCCGCCCACCTGAGCGTGACATATCTTCTCTCTGGACCAGGTTGGCTGGCCGTGATAGGTACGCTCATAAACGTCAGGATACTCCCAGGCATAGATATTCCAGGGGCCGATACCTAAGATGCTCCAGTAGTTCTCCACCACCAGCGGCAGGTCGTTTACGGCAATAGCTACCTGGCTAATCTTCTCAACCTTGACCTTAGCCGGGCTTGGCTCAGGCATGTAGCGTCACCCTCTCCGGGTGTCCCGAAACACCCTGGCCCCACACTCAGTGGAGAATCGGGCACTTAAAGCATGGAGCCAGCTTGACTACATAATCTCGGTTACCGCTTTGATGAGTTTATCCTCATCAGGCATCCAGACCTTCTCCAGGGCCGGGGTAAAGGGGATAGCCGTATCCGGGGCGCAGACCCTCTTTATCGGTGCCTTGAGCAGGTCGAAGGCCTCCTCAGCGACTACGGCCGCGATTTCAGAAGCCGAGCTTCCTGTCTTGGGCTCTTCGACCATAATTACCAGCTTGCCTGTCTTCTTGAGCGACTTAAAGATGGTCTCCTTATCGATGGGTGCCAGGCTGCGGGGGTCAATCACCTCTATATCGATGCCTTTTGCCTTAAGCTTCTCGGCAGCGGCCAGCGCCCGATGAGTCATAAGCATGGTGGCCACAACGGTTACGTCGCTGCCTTCCCTCTTGACGTCTGCCTTACCCAGGGGTATGGTATACTCTTTCTCCGGCACCTCGCCCTTTAGCCCGCTCAGTATCAGGTTCTTGTGGTAGAAGACCTGAACCGGGTTATCCTCCCGGATGGCCGATTTAATCAGCCCTTTGGCATCGTATGGAGTGGACGGAGCCACGATTTTAAGCCCCGGAATGCTCATCTCCATGCCATCAAGGCAACCGGAATGCTCTCCAGCCGCCGATATACCGGCGCCGCAGTAGGACATAATCGTCACCGGGAACATAATCTTGCCGCCCGACATGTATCTCGGCTTGCACATGGCATTGAAGATGTCAGACCAGCACACCGTCAGGAACTCGGCGAACATTATGTGCACGATTGGTCTCATGCCGGTGGCTGCCGAACCGATAGCCGCCCCAATCATGGCCGTCTCCGAAATCGGGGTATCCAGCACCCGGTTCGGCCCGTATTTCTCGAAGAGACCCTTAAGCTCCCCAAGAGGGGCCCCCCACTGTCTCACGTCCTCGCCAAAGACAAATACCTTTTCATCCCGGGACATTTCCTCATCGACGGCTTCGTGTATCGCTTGAAGATAGGTTATCTCTCTCACTTCTGTTCGCCTCCTTACACAAATTCGTCAGTGTAGACTTCTTCAGGCTCAGGAAACGGGCTTTCCTCAGCGAATTTCAACGCTTCGTCCATTTCCCCTTTTATTTCCCGCTCAATCTTGTCCGCTTCCGGCTCTGTCAATATGCCCATCTCAATTAGCTTCTTCCTGAATCTGGGAATGGGGTCCCTCTTGAGACACTCGTCTTTTTCTTCCTGGCCCCGATAAAGGTGGCTGTCCCCTTCGAAATGACCACGACGCCGGCAGGTTCGCCCCTCTATGAAGGTAGGGCCCTCGCCCCTTTTGGCACGAGCCACGGCCTCATACACAGCTTCATACACGGCGAAGACATCATTACCATCAACAGCTATCCCGGGGATACCATAGCCCATGGCCCTCTGGCTGATGTCAGTCAGCGCGGTAGCATCATAGATGTTGGTGGACTCAGCCCAGGTATTATTCTCGCAGTAGCAGATAAAGGGAAGCTTCCAGGCGGCGGCCAGGTTCAAGCCCTCGTGGAACCTCCCCGTATTCAGGGTGCCGTCCCCGATAAAGGCAACCGCAACCTGGTCGGTGCCTCTTAACTTGGCGGACAGGGCGGCACCGACGGCAACCGGCACCGGCGTACCCTGAATTCCTTCAGCCCCGAGGCAGCCGACGGCCATATCGGTGAGGTGCTGGGAGCCGGCCTTCCCCTTGTTGACGCCGGTCTTCTTGCCGAAAATCTCAGCCGTCATTATGTCCAGAGGTAGCCCCTTGGCAATCAGGTGCCCGTGGCCACGATGATTGCTGGTAATGTAATCATCGCGCCTCAGATTGGCGCAGACACCCACCGGATTAGCCTCCTGTCCCGAGCTCAGGTGAACAAAACCCGGAATTTTACCGGCCGCAAACTCATCGCCTATCCTCTCTTCGAAGACTCTAATCCGGACCATCGTCCGGTACATCCACAGCAACTTTTCCTTTTCAATTTTCATGGCGATTCCCCCCTTCATTAATTCGATATAGAACTAATGCGTCTTATACCTCAGGCCCATCCTTCCCTATCCAGCCACTGCCAAGTTACGCCTCTAAAGTAGCATAACCAGCAAAAAAATGTCAACAAAATCCAATGCTGCCGCCCTGAGCTGCCGCCAGGGCCTTTCCGGGGCGTTCTATGAGGCTGGGCCTACCTTGAAGGCTCGATGATGACCTTGATAGAACTCTTGGCTTCGGCAACTAGCTGAAAGCCCCGGCCCGCCTCGGCGAGACCGAAGCGGTGGGTAATCATCTGGCGCACCGGCAGGCTAGCGGCCCTGACCAGTCTCAGCGCCGTCTGGTAATCAGCCGGGCTGCCCGCATAGGAAGTGGTAATGGTGACATCGTTACGAAAGAAGAGCTCATTTATGGAAACCGGGATGGTAACACCGGGGTCCGTCGGGGCAAAGAAGAGAACCGTGCCCCCCCGCTCCACCGCCTCCAGTGCCTGAAGCAGCGC
>DUEB01000222.1 GCA_011176655.1 Dehalococcoidia bacterium
CCAGGCTTACAAAGAGGGCCTTCGTGCTGGTTCCCCTGGTGGAGATTGCCCCCGACCTGGCTCACCCCTTGAGCGGTAAGAGAGTCACCGAGCTGCTGGCGGAGCTAGACGGGACACAGGGTGTGCTCAAGTGGGAGGAGAGCTAAGGAGGCAGGATGTATCAGGTCTGTGTCGAAGAGCATTTTGATGCCGCCCATTTCCTGAGGGGCTACCGGGGTAAGTGCGAGGCTTTGCACGGGCACCGCTTTCGGGTGATGGTCAGGGTGAGAGCTTCCGGTGTTGACGAGGTCGGTCTGGCCTATGATTTTGCGGAGCTTAAAAGACATCTCAGGGATATCCTGTCCCGTTTCGACCACACCTGTCTCAATGAGGTGGCGCCTTTTGACAGCTTGAATCCTTCTTCGGAGAATATTGCCGCCGCGGTCTATAATGAGCTCCAGGTAACGCTAGCGGGCGCCCCGGTTTCCCTGGCTTGTGTCGAGGTGTGGGAGTCTCCCCAGAGCGGAGTCGTCTACAGCCCGGACTAGCGGCGCGGCTCCGGGGGCAGCAGGTTAGGTATGGCTTGGGAAATAGGGTAGCGCACGCCGCACTTATGGCAGTATAGAGAGCCGGTAACTACTTCTGTCTCGTTCTCTTCCTCTACCTCAAGCTCCAGCTTTCCCTTACACAGCGGGCAGGCTAAGATATCCATAAGCTCTCGTTTCATGCTTTGATTATACCATATGTCTGCTTTGTGACTACCTAGTATCAAGAGGCCGGATATGGCTGGGAAATCTCTTGACAGGGGAAAAGACCTGGGTCTATCATGGGGGGCGTCATTGGCTACGGGTAATTGGGTAGCCTGTTTCTTACCTTAATAGCTTAGCCTTATGGGCCTGAACGGTAGTACCCCGGGGGTCTGGGAAGCGGGGTCTTACCTGAGTAAATTAGATAAAAGGAGGTTTAAGATGTATCAAAAAATACTGGTTCCGATGGATGGTTCCAAGCTAGCCGAGTGTGTCCTGGAGCATGTGAAGTCAATTGCCACCGGCTGTCAGGTGCCTACCGTGGTTTTACTGCGGGTAGTCGAGCCGGTCAGTCTGCCTGGCTATCTACCCCGTGAGATGGCTGAAGGCAGCTACCGCGATGCCAAGGAGACCGCCGAGGTTCAGGCGAAGAATTACCTCAACGAGATGGCGGAGAGGCTGAAGGCGGAAGGTATCGCCGCGGAGGGTGATATCACCGATGGCCTGCCCGCCGATGAGATACTGGACTATGCCGAGGAGAAGCAGGTAGACCTCATCGTCATGAGTACCCACGGCAAGTCGGGAATCTCTCGCTGGTGGTCGGGGAGTGTCGCTGAGAAGGTGGTCAGTCAGTCTCTCATCC
>DUEB01000023.1 GCA_011176655.1 Dehalococcoidia bacterium
TCTTCGTCTGCCGCCCACAGCCGGTTGCTTTGATTAGCGGAACACCTTCCTGGGGTGCCACCGTCTGTTTTTCGGATTGAAGCGTAGCACACCCAAGAAGAGGCCGTCAAGGGTGTAGGCGCGGCAGCAATCCTGCCCCTCGGTCTCCCGGCCCCTGGCCGGGCTTTCCAGAGCCAGGGATTGCCCGTTTCTGATAAGCTGTCCCTGCGCTTCGCTGACGATTACGGCTGCCCAGTCCAGGAACACGATGTCAATGGGGTAGACATAACGATGCCAGTAGCCGTGGCGGCAGGCGTCCTCAAACTGGCTCAGGGAGACGGCTTCCCTGATGTCAAAAAGGCCGGAGCGCAGGCGGACTAGGCTGGTCAGGGTAGCGCCGCAGCCCAGCGCCTGCCCCAAGTCATGGGCTAGAGAGCGGATATAGGTGCCCTTACCGCAGACCACCTCTATGGTGAGCCGGGGCGGCTGCCAGTCGGTAAGCTCCAGGCGGTCGATTCTGGCCGGACGGCTGGGCCGCTCGACCTGGATGCCGGCTCGCGCCAGCTCGTAGAGCCGCTTACCATGGTGTTTTACCGCGCTAAACATCGGCGGGGTCTGCGCTATCAGGCCGCGAAAGGCATCCAGCGCCGATAAGACCTGCTCCCGGCTAATCCCCGATGGGTCTCCTAGCTGGGTGGTCTGGCCGCTTGCGTCGTAGGTATCAGTAGCCCGGCCCAGTTCAATCTGGGCTCGGTAGACCTTGGTGGTGTCCGTCAGGAAGGCGCTAATCTTAGTTCCCTGGCCGAGGCAGACAGGCAGGACACCGGTGGCGTCGGGGTCGAGGGTGCCGGCGTGTCCCACCCGCCGCTCCCCGATTAGTCTCCTTACCGTGGCCACGGCGCCGAAAGAGGTCATGCCCTGGGGTTTCCTGATGTTTAATATACCGTCCACAGTAAACCTCTATGCTGTCAGAACTGCCCTCCGGGGCGACCTGGCTAAAGAACTCTGAGACGCTGCCCCGCTAGCTCTCTGGCTGGCGGTTGGTCTCGTCTTTAGTGACCTGGTCGATTAACTGCAGGATATGGTCTCCCTGCTCGATGGAATCGTCCCAGCAGAAGTTTAGCTCGGGGGTGCGCCGCAGCTTCAGGTGGTGGGCCAGCTCTTTACGCAGGAAGCCCGAGGCGGACTCAAGCACCTTCAGTATCGCCTGCTTCTCCGCCTCGCTGCCGAGGTGACTGACGAATACCTTGGCGTGTCTCAGGTCGGTGGAGGTAGCGACCTCGGTCACGGTCACAAAGGTGTTGAGTCGGGGGTCTTTAAGCTGGCGCTGGATTAGTTCACTGAGTTCGCGGCGGATGAGCTTGTTTACCTGCTCAATGCGATGCCCCATAATCACTGCCTGGCCTCGGGGTTCACCTACTGGCTAATCTCACTGCGAAAGAGCTCCAGCGTGTCGCCGACCTGAAACTCGTTACAGTCTTTAAGGCCCACCCCGCACTCATAGCCGGCGGCTACCTCCTTCACGTTATCCTTAAAGCGCCTGAGGCTGCTGACCGTGGACTCACAGACCAGCTCCCCACCGCGCCGCAGCCTGGCAGAGGCACCGCGAGTTACCTTGCCTTCGGTGATATAGACACCGGCGACCTTTTCCTGCTTACCGAGCGCGAAGACGCTCCTCACCTCGGCCTGCCCCTCAATAACCTCGATATAGGTAGGTTCCAGCATTCCTTTCAGGGCACTGCTCACGTCGTTTATCAGGTCGTAGATTACCTTATAGGAGCGGATGCTGACTCCCTCTCTCCCCGCCAGCCGGCGGGCTCCGGTCTGGGAGCCAACGCCAAAGCCGATAATTATCCCCTTGGAGGCGATAGCCAGCATGACGTCGGTCTCGGTGATGTTGCCCGTGCCGCTGTGGAGAACTCTCACCTGAACTTCATCGGTGCTTAGCTGCTGCAGGGAGCTCCTTACGGGTTCAATACTGCCCTGCACGTCGGCTTTGAGAATGATGTTGAGTTCTTTTACCTGACCGGTGCTTATCTGGTCATAGAGATTGCTCAGATTGACGGCTCCTCGCCCCCGCTTCTCTTCCTGCCGTTTCTGAATCAGCTTCTGTGCCTGGCTTTCGCTGGTCAGCACGTTCATGGTGTCTCCGACCTGAGGGACACTGCTCAGACCCAGGATTTCAACCGGAGTCGCCGGCTCCGCCTTCCTTATGTGCTTACCCAGGTCATTAAACATGGCTTTTACCCGTCCCCAGGTAGTCCCGACGACCAGGGTATCACCCGTCCTCAGGGTTCCTTCCTGAACCAGTACCGTAGCCAGCGCCCCTTTGGTCTTGTCCATCTTGGCTTCGATAACGACCCCGGCTGCCGGGCGAGACGGGTCGGCCCGAATCTCCTCCATCTCAGCTACCAGCAGCAGGTTCTCCAGGAGCTCGGTGATGCCTGTTTTCTCCTTGGCTGAAATGGGGATACAGACCACGTCGCCTCCCCATTCCTCAATAACCAGGCCGGCGTCAGCCAGCTGCTGTTTAACGCTATCGGGGTTAGCCGTGGGCTTGTCAATCTTGTTTACGGCCACTACGATGGGCACCCCGGCCGCCCGGGCGTGGTCGATAGCCTCCAAGGTCTGGGGCATGACCCCGTCGTCGGCGGCTACCACCAGAATGACAATGTCGGTTACCTGTGCCCCCCGGGCCCGCATCGCGGTGAAGGCTTCGTGCCCCGGTGTGTCCAGGAAGGTGACCTTATGCCCCCCCACCTCAACCTGATAGGCGCCGATATGCTGGGTTATACCCCCGGCTTCGGATGCCATGACGTTGGTCTCGCGAATGGCATCCAGGAGCCTGGTCTTCCCGTGGTCGACGTGCCCCATAATGGTGACTACCGCCGGGCGCGGCTTCAGGTTCTTGCGGGCCTCGCCCTGGAGGTGCTGTCCCTTCTTGAAATCAATAACGGTGCTGGATAGCTTGCGCGTTGCTTGAGGCTCTGGGCGCGGCTCGTAACCTAAATTGGTGGCCACAGTAGCTGCGGCTTCGTAGTCGATAAGCTGATTAATGTTGGCCATGATGCCAATCCGCATCAGCTGCTTGATGACGTCGATAACGCTGACCCCAAGAGTTTCTGCCAGTTGACGCACGCTTAGGGTAGGCGCAATCTCGACCGGGCGCGCCTCCGCTGGTTGAGAGCCAGCCTGGGGTCCTCTCGTGGCTGGGACTGGCGTATCACCTGAATTACTTGTTATGGCCACTCTTCGTATCCCCTTCTAGAATGTCCCTGGCTTGCTGCCAGAGCTCTTCCCGGTTCTGGACGCTGAGGGTTGCCCTGAGAGCATACTCCAGCCGGTTGCTCTTCAGCCCGGCTTCCCAGCATTCTGGCCTGTGGCACAGGTAGGCACCGCGTCCGGCAGCCTTCCCCCGGCGGTCAATCTCGACTCCGCGGTCGGCGGTGCGCACCAGGCGGATTAGCTCTCGCTTTGGTCTTGCCTGGCGGCAGGCGACACAGGTTCGTTGCGGAATGTGCTGGCTAATAGCTCGTCCTCCTCATAGTCTTCCGGGCTCTGTGATACCCGGCGGCGTTTCTTAATCTTGATGCCGTCCTCAGCAGCCACCTTACCCGGAGCGCTTTTCTTCTTTTTCTTCTTGGGTTTGGCTCCCAGCTTGACCGGGGTCGGTACCACGATGTCCTCGGCGAACCTTATCTCGGCTTTTTCTTCGCTGGGCTGCGCTTCGGGGCTGACCGGGGTGGGGGCCTCGCTCTCAGCGGCGGCCTGCGGCGCTGGGGCTTCCTCGATTTCCTCGGCTGTCTCCACGGCCTCCGATGATGCCAGCACTGGCTCCTCAACAACGGGTGCCTCGCCGGGTAGCTCCTCCTCGGCTACGGCTTCCGCCTCGGCTACGCTTGCCAGAGCCTCGGCCTCCGCCGCGGCTTCGGAAGCGCTCTTGATATCAATTCGCAGGCTGATAAGTTTGGCTGCCAGCCTGACGTTCTGTCCCTCTTTGCCGATGGCCAGGGAGAGTTGATTATCCGGCACCACTACAGTCGCTGTCTCCTCCTTCTCATTCACGGTAACGTTTACTACGTGGGCCGGGCTCAGGGCATTGGTGATGAAAACAGACCTGTCCGGGCTCCACATGATAACGTCTATCTTTTCGCCGCTTAGCTCGTTGACGATATTCTGTATCCTGATGCCCCTCAAGCCGACACAGCAGCCGACGGGGTCAATGCCTTCTTGGCGGGCCACCACCGCTACCTTGCTCCGGTAGCCGGCCTCGCGGGCAACTGATTTTATCTCTACGGTGCCGTTGAGAACCTCCGGAACCTCAAGCTCAAAAAGCCGCCGCAGCAGGTTCGGGTGAGAGCGTGACACCAACACCCTCGGTCCGCGGTTGGTCTGAATTACCTCCAGGAGGCAGACCTTGAGCCTCTGGCCGACCCGGTATCTTTCGTTGTGCACCTGCTCGGCTGCCGGCAGTATTGCCTCGGTCCGTCCCAGGTCAATGAAGAGCTGCCTGGGCTCGATGCGGCGTACCATGCCGGTAACGATGTTGCCTTCCTTATCGGCGAACTCCTCAAAGATGGCACTGTGCTCCGCTTCGTGGAGGCGTTGCAGGATGACCTGCTTGGCGGTCTGCGCGGCAATGCGCCCCGCATTGTGAGGGGTGGCTTCTATCTCTACCGTGTCGCCAAGCTGTGCGTCTGCTTTGAGCTGAAGCGCCTCATCCAGGGTAATCTCACGGCGCTGGTCCGTGGGCAGCTCGACCACCGTCTTCTGAACCCATACCTTGATGCCGCCGGTGTTGGGGTTAATCCTGACCAGGATATCCTGGTTGGGCGCGAAGTTGTTCTTCTTGTAGGCCGACACCAGCGCCGCCTCTACAGCCTCGAGGACTGTCTCCCGGGGCAGATTCTTCTCCGCCGAGAGTTGGGTGATAGCGAGCATAAAGTCGCTTTTCATCTCACACTAAGCCCCCAATTATATTATCCTCTTCAGAACAAAAAAGTGGGATATCACCCACTTCACGACGCAATCTTCAACCTAGCGGAATTATACCACAACCCGGTTCTGGGACGCAATACAAGTTGCCGGGCTGGGTTATCCTCTGGCGTTACCGTCTTGATGTGCTCTGGGCTTTCGGGGTGAGAAGGCGGGTGTTGAGCTTTTTGTCTTTGTGCCGTATAATCTGGTATAATATATGGTCTGGTTGTGTCGGGTGGCTAAATCTAGACCAGTATGAATCACCTTGAGTTAATGATACGGGACTAGTCAGTCTCTTGGTTTCGTTTTCCGGCTGTAGCAGTATGGTTGCATCTGAAATCAAGCTAGAGAATCCTAAACTGAGGAGGGAAGGATGAAAAGATTTATTGTTCCTCTGCTAGCTATAGTATTGATTACCAGCCTGGTTGTTGCTGGTTGTAGACCAAAACCCCCTGAGCGGCCTGATTTCCCCGATGAGATGTCCTGCGGCATGGTTGTCGATTTGAGCGGCCCTTATGCCCAGATGGGTGAAAGACTCAGTACTGGTGCCGAAGTAGCCGTTAAGCAGATGAACGAGTGGGGAGGCATCAGGAACATGTATTCCATGGACCTGGAGCTTATTGTGGCTGATGACGGCGGTTCTGACGCACAGGCGGCGGCAGAGGCGGAGCGGTTGATTACCGAGGAGGATGTCATCTTCTTGCTGGGTGCCTGGCCCACGGCTATGGCCATCGCTGAGGTGGCTGAGGAATACGAGGTGCCCTTTATCTGCCCTCTGGATTTAGAGCCGATTACCGAGCAGGGCTTTAAATATACCTTTCGTACCACGGCCGGTGCGGAAGCCCTTGCCGCTCAGGTGGTGGCCGGGATGACGGAGTCGGCTGATGAGGCGGGACTGCCCCCGCCCGAGAGCTGCTTCCTGATGTATGTCCCCGATGAGCAGGGTACGGCGGTAGTCGAGGCATTCAGGGAGCAGGCGGAGACAGTCGGTATTGAAATAGTAGGCGAAGAGGTTATTAACGCGACTGCCACCAGCTTTGCCACTCAGCTTGCCGCCGCCGAGGCGGCGGCTCCCGACCTGCTTTTTACCTGTAACTATCTTGATCATGCCAAAATACTGTACCAGGAGATGATGGATAGGGAGAGTTATTTCCCCTATGGTGTCTATTCTTGGGGGTGGGGTACTGAAGACCCCGCCTTCTACGAGTCGCTGCCGCTGGAAGCCTATGAGTATGGCTTTGTTCATGAGGCCGCTGATGCGGTGCCGCAGGGGAGAAACTACTACGAGTGGATTGATGACGAGGTGCGCGCCAGGATAGACGAGGACTGGAATATCCCGGAAATAGCTACCGCCTATAATGCCATCTGGCTGGTTAAAGAGGCCCTCGAGCGCATGGTAGAGTTGGGGGCATCGCTCCCGGGGGCGCAGGAAGCGATTGAGTTCAGCCTCGAACCGGACAAGTTCCGGGATTATCTGCGGGTGGCACTGGATGCCCTGGATTTAAACCGCGCTCTTGTGGAGAAGGTACAGCTGCCGGACGGCTCACCGTTTCTCCCTGCCCTGCATGTGTTGCGTTTTGAACAGTTTGCGTTTGACGAGGAGGGGCAGAGTATCTATTCGACCGGCATAATCAGCCAGAACATCGATGGCACGCGCTGGCCGATGTATCCCACGGGAAAGCGCGAGAAGGATTCTCCAGCGGTTGTCCTGCCGATACCACCCTGGAGCGAGCGGTAGCGTAGACAGTGTTGGGGCAGGCTTTAACGAACGGGGTAGCCGTCGCCACGTAGGGATGGTTGAAAACTCAGGGCGTGGCAGCCTGCCCGAGCTAAAATTTAATACCCTTTGGCTGGCGGAGGCGTATTGATTTTTGGTGGCATCGGCAGTTCTATGGACATTATTTTGCCATCAATTTCTCTTAAACTATTGACAAGCGGTAAAAATTAAGGTATAAGTATACCTAAATTACCTAGCCCCCGTTGACAAACGGTAGATAATAGTCTTATCTGTCAGCCTGGTGAGGGATAGATTATGACGGAAGTTGCCCGGAGACCAGAAGCAGAAGGTGGAACCGCTCGTGGGGTAGGTAGGCGAGTTGTCGCCCACGAAAATTTTGCCATCGGCATTACTCTGGTAGCCCTGATTGCGGCGCTGGGTGGTGCATCCCGGGGGGCGACCGTTACCCCCTCCAATGTAGCGAACGTCCTGCTACAGAGCTCAGTTCGTGGTGTGGTGGCCATAGGGCAGGCGTTCGTTATCCTGACCGCTAATATCGACCTCTCGGTTTCCGGCGTGGGGGTTATGGCCATGATGATGGGTGGCGCCATGATGACCACCCAGTGGCAGAATATTGTCGGCTACCCGGTGTCTCCCTTTGTAGCCATACCGGTCATGCTGGTGGTGGGAGCCGGCTGGGGGTTGCTGAATGGCACCTTGGTCTCACGCCTCGGGATTCCCTCGCTGATAGCTACCTTTGGTGTCTGGCAGCTGGGCTACGGAGCTGCCTACTATGTAACCAACGGCACAGCCCTCATGGAGCTGCCGGAGAGCCTGGCGGTCTACGGTTCTCTGCCAGCGGCGCCCATCATCTTCTTCTCGGTGGCGGTGGTGGCCTATATTGTCCTTAATCACACCGGCTTCGGTCGCAACGTGTATGCCGTCGGGGGTAATCCGGTAAGTGCTTTCCTCTCCGGGATAAACGTGAGAAGAACCTATTTCTATGTCTTCATTATCGGGGGTTTGATGGCGGGGTTGGGTGGCCTGCTTTTCCTATCACGCGGTATGGCGGCTTCAATAGAGGCCCTGCGGGGTCTTGAGCTGGATAGCATAGCGGCCTGCGCCATTGGTGGCATCAGCCTCTTCGGTGGGCGCGGAAACATACTCGGGGTGGTGTTGGGCGCTATCATAATCGGGGTGCTTACTAATGCTATCAGTGTCATGCATATGGGCCATGCCGCCCGTTACATCATCAAAGGAGCAATCATAATCGGGGCGGTGGCGGTTGACATCATACGTCGGGAGCGCCGTCGCTGAGCCCAAATCACTTTTGATAGAGTATAGGCTATGACGACTGAAAGTGTAGAGCAAAGAGACAAAAAAGGCTCGCGCAGTGTTGCCCGGCGTGTCTTCAGGTATGAAAACGCGACTCTGGGCATCATTCTGGCGGCTGTTATTGCTGGCATTGCCATAGCCACCGGGGGAAAATCGGTGGCAGTGCGCAACATGAAGATGGTGCTGGTGGAGACAGCGACCATGGGAATATGCGCCATAGGCCAGGCATTTGTTATCTTAACCGGTGGTATTGACCTGTCGGTTGCTGGCATCGCTTTTGGAACCTCGGCTCTGGGTAGCGCCATGATGACCACCCAAGAGTTTCAGCAGATTTTGGGCTATGCGGCTCCTGTCTGGCAGGGCATACCGGCCATGCTTGCCCTGGGAGCCGCTTTAGGAGCCATCAGTGGTCTCGTGGTTTCACGTGTTAATGTCCCGGGGTTAATCGCCACCCTGGGTGTGTGGCAGATAGCCCACGGGGTGGGATTCTTCATAACCGGAGGCTTCACCCTTACCAGAATGGTACCCTCTCTGAAGTTCTTCGGGCAGGGATTCATCCCCGAGGGTGGGTTCCCGGTGGCGGGTATCATCTTCATTGTGGTGGCGGTCATCTGCTATTTTGTCTGGCACCACACTACCTACGGGCAGTCGGTCTATGCCAGCGGCGGCAGTCCCGGAGCGGCTTACCTTTCCGGGGTAAAGGTCAAGAACATGCAGCTTTCGGTCTATGTTATCTCGGGGGTACTGGCTGCGCTGGGTGGTTTAATCCGGACGGCGCGCGTTATGTCGGTTTCGTATTCAAGCTTCGATTCTCTTGAGCTACAGAGCATCGCCGCGGCGGTGATTGGTGGCATGAGCCTTTTTGGCGGCAAAGGGACCATCGTTGGGGTGGTACTGGGGGCTTTAGTAATCGGTGTTATTCGTAACGGCATGGCGATACTGGGTGCCGACCCCTTCCTCGAGAGTACCGTCTTGGGGGTGATAGTCATTCTGGCCGTGGGTATTGACACCTGGCGCCGTCGGGGGCGCTGAAATCAACTTTCCACGGGTATTGACACCTGGCGCCGTCGGGGGCGCTGAAATCAACTTTCCACGCTCAATGCTTATTTTCTTAACAGGAACTTAACATTTCCGTGTTATGTTCGGTATAAGAGAGTAGTGTCCATCAGTTTCAGTGAGTCTCGACAAATTGAAGATAAATTCTAGGCTTTAGATAGGTAGCCTCATTAATCCTAGGTCAAAGTCAGAAGAAGGAGGATAGCGCCTATGGGGCACAATAGTTGAGCTGGTGAGAATGACTGGAGAGATTGTCTAAGACTCAAAGTAAAGGAGAAGAGGAATGAGAGGAATGAAGAGATTTGTAGTGCCACTGATGGCAGTGGCTGTAGTGGTGATTTTGGTTTTGGCTGGGTGTGCTGGTCCGGCACCAACCACGCCAACCACCCCGACCACCCCGACCACCCCGACCACACCGACCACACCGACCACCCCGACCACGCCAACCACGCCAGGAGAGAAGCTTACGGCTGCGGATATTCCGGAACTGGCCGACCTGGTAGCTAGAGGCCAGGTGGATGGAGACCTCGAGTGGAATCCCTGGGAAGGCTTCTTTGTTAAGCCGGATGGTTCTCCCTACAAGATTGCCTATACCTGCTCTACCCTAGAGGTTGAGCCTATGGCGCAGGCGGTGAAGATGCTGGAGGACTGGTTCCCGCGGGTTGGCTTGGGAGAGAAGGGGGAGAACTGGACCACCTTTGGCGCTGGTTTTAACCTTGACTACCAGATAGGCTTCTTTGAGGACATGGCGGCGTCAATGAACCCGGACTGGTTCATGTGCCACTCCGTGAGCGCTGAGCTGGAGATTCCGGTGGTGGAGAAGATGGTCTACGAGTTAGGTATCCCGGTCTTCACCCTTGACTGCGGCATCGATACCGCTGCGGTTACCTCGTTTATCGCCCACAAGTTTGAGGGCCCGGGCGGCACCGATATCCTGGGCGAGTGGCTGGTGGACGAACTCGAGAGGCGTGGCTACGGTCCCGATAACCCCTGTACCGTTGCTGAATTGTGGGGTATGCGTGAGATGGCGACCGCCCAGCTGCGTAGCGTGGGCTTCCATAAGGTGATTGACCGCGTACCGTGGATTACGGTGATACAGACCGCGGACACCAACTGGGCTGAGGAGCAGACAGCGACTATCACCGCTGACACGGTTATGGCCCATCCTGAAATCGTGGCTCTCTTCCATCATGGATGCGGTGGTGCCGGCATGGTCCCCGGGCTTGAGTCAATTGGTTTGCTTAAGCCCCTGGAGGACCCGGAACACATTATAATTGCTTCTAACGATGCCGAGATTGCCATGTGGGATTCCATAATAGACGGCGTGGCTGATACCTGCTCGTCGCACGGCGGTGTAGAGCCGACTGACGTCTGCCTCCAGGTGGCCATGACCAACGTCATCCTGGGTCAGCCGGTGGAGAGCTTCTACCAGTGCCCCTTCCTCATGATTGACAAAAGTAACATTGACACCATTCAGATCGGCGGCGTGCCGCCATATCCTGGATTGCCGAGAGGCAGGTGGGACGTCTGGGTGCCTTGTAATCCTGAGGAGGCCTACGGATTCCCGCAGCCCAGCCTTGAGATGAGGATGACTTATCAGGGCTACTAATACGCTTGAGACAGCGGAGTGATGTGGGAATGATGTGAGAGACTACTTTAGGTAGTCGGAGAAAAAGGGCTACTGAGAGCTGGGAATGACATAAAGAGGAGGGCTCTCAGTAGCCCTGTGTTTATCGGAACGCGGTCAACCTGAGCGAGTCCGCAGACTAAGAATTCTGTGCGATACAAGGAGGCGAAAAGTGGGCAGACTGGATAGCAAGGTAGCCATTATCACCGGGGCCGGGATGGGGATGGGTCAGGCGGGGGCGCTGCTGTTTGCCCGGGAGGGGGCGAAGGTGGTGGTCGTCGACTGGAAGGCCGAGGCAGGTGAGGAGACGGTGAAGATGATTAAGGATAGCGGCGGGGAGGCAGTCTTTGTCAAGGCTGACGTTTCCAGGGCTAAGGATGTAGAGAACGCGGTGAAGAAGGCTATAGAGAAGTACGGGAAGCTGGATATAATCTACAATAATGCGGCGGTTATCGGCCGGCCAGCCTTTACCGAGGATGTTACCGAGGAGGAGTGGGAGAGGATTATGTCCATAAATCTGAAGGGTGTCTGGCTGGGGATGAAGTACGCCATTCCGGAGATGCTGAAGGGGGGAGGGGGCTCTATCATCAATACTGCCTCCCAGTGCGGCGACCGGGGGACGCGTAATCTAAGTCCTTACTGTGCCGCTAAGGGTGGGGTGCTTGCCCTGACCCGGATAACGGCCATGGAGCTGGCGAAGAAGAATATCAGGGTAAATGCGCTTAACCCGGGCATTATCGGTTCGCCGATGGTGCTGACGATGCCCAAGGAAGAGATAAGGGGCTTCGAAGAGATAATCCCGCAGGGGCGGCTGGGGAAGCCGGAGGAGGTTGCCTATGCAGCCCTGTTCCTGGCTTCGGAGGAGTCTTCTCATGTAACCGGTCATACCCTGGTGGTTGACGGTGGTATTGAGATTGATAATCACCAGGTGATAAAACCCGTACCCTTGAAATGATGCTCCGTAACCCCCTGGGGTAGACGATACCAAGATACAAGGAGGCGAAAAGTGGGCAGACTGGATAACAAGGTAGCCATTATCACCGGGGCTGGGATGGGGATGGGTCAGGCGGGGGCGCTGCTGTTTGCCCGGGAGGGGGCGAAGGTGGTGGTCGTCGACTGGGACGCCGGGGCGGGTGAGGAGACGGTGAAGATGATTAAGAATAGCGGCGGGGAAGCAGTCTTTGTCAAGGCTGACGTTTCCAGGGCTAAGGATGTAGAGAACGCGGTGAAGAAGGCTATAGAGAAGTACGGGAAGCTGGACATAATCTACAATAATGCGGCGATTATCGGTCGGCCCGCTTTTACCGAGGATGTTACCGAGGAGGAGTGGGACAGGGTTATGTCCATAAACCTGAAGGGTGTCTGGCTGGGGATGAAGTACGCCATTCCGGAGATGCTGAAGGGGGGAGGGGGTTCCATTATCAACACTGCCTCCCAGTGCGGCGAGCGGGGGACGCGTAATCTAAGCCCTTACTGTACCACCAAGGGTGGGGTGCTTGCCCTGACCCGGATAACGGCCATGGAGCTGGCGAAGAAGAATATCAGGGTAAATGCGCTTAACCCGGGTATTATCGCCACCCCGATGGCACTTAAATCGCCC
>DUEB01000024.1 GCA_011176655.1 Dehalococcoidia bacterium
CGATGCCGACTATGTCAGCAAGCTGGAAAAGGTGCGTAGCTTTCTGGTCTACGCCAAGAAGCAGGGGTGGAGTAAGGGCAGTCTGGCCAGCCACCTCAAGGCCAAGAAGGTAAAAACGCCGCCCCGTCTTAGTGCCCACCGCGATTCGCCGGAGGCTATTCTCTTAACACAGCAGAGATATGCTGAGCTGGAGGCTGAGCTAGCCAGCCTCAGGGAGAAGAGCGCCCGGTTTATCGACGAAATACGCCGGGCCGCCGCAGACAAGGACTTTCGAGAGAACGCACCTCTAGCCGCCGCCAGAGAGCAGCGCGGTCATATCGAAGGACAAATCAGAGAGCTGGAAGAGACCCTGAAGGCGGCGAGGATTGCCGACCAGGGCAAGAAGACCGCCCTCAAGGTAAGTGCCGGCGATAGCATCGTGCTTCTTGACCTGGCCTCTGATGAAGAGCTGCGCTACGTGCTGGTCAGCCCCAGGGAGGTAGACCCGGTCAGGGGGAAAATCTCCGTGGTCTCACCAATCGGTAAGGCGGTTATCGGCCAGCGCCAGGGAGACATAGTGGAGGTAGCGGCACCGGTAGGTAAGCTGCGCTACCAGATTAAGCAGGTCGAGCACTAAGCGGCTCTTCCGGAACACCCTGAGATTTCCCGGTCGCTCTTGACTACGACCCGTAGCGCTGAGGAGTGCGCCTAACTAGCCAGACCCCGACCTACCGGGGTTGATAATCCTGGGCAGCAGCTTAAGAATAAAGTTAGGCCGGGCGCTGCCGGCAACGCTCCGCTCCAGACTAGCTACGATGCGGGGCAGCCTGTCATAGGGGACGCCGACCACCATTTCCTCAGCCTTATAGCGCCCGAAGGCTCTACAGGCAATGTCCAGAAAGCTTATCCCAATCTTGCCGGTGGTAATCGGCACGGCAATGACCCCGGAGCAGAGCGGCTCCCCGTGCACGGTATCAATCTCACCGGTCTCAAAGGCATCGAGAAACAGGATACGGCCAATCTGAAGCGGTGTCCCCACGAACAGGACGACGTCCGGGATAAAACCAGCCCGCTCCAGCGGGGAAAAAGCGAGGTAACCACCCAGACTGGGGGCTCGCTCCCCGGTTAAATCCAGCAGGCGGTGCGCCGCCTCCCTTGAGGCGACCAGCTTTTCCCGGTGCACCAGAAAGCCCTCAAGGTCGCGCACCGGGGACTGAGCCATGCCCAGGTGGGCCCTGCCACCGCAGACAATACTGCTCCCGGAGCAGTAGAAGGAAGCGCCCCGCCGGGCGCTCTGAATCATGATACACAGCGTCGCCTTACGCCGCCAACGCTTCAGGTCTTGGGGCGGCTCGGGCATAACCGCCACCGCCACCGGGCTGCCGTCAAGCTCCAGGGTGGTCTTCAGCTTGACAGAAGCTACCCCCTTTTCCGGCTCCTTCCCCGACTCAGCCATACCTATGCCGACTCCATAAGCTTATTTGGATTCCTGCTATTCTAACCCAATCCGGCGGTTTTGCGAAGCCCAGGAGCAAAGCAAACCGGCCGGCGTCAATCACCGGGAAGGCGGAACAGGCAGCGGGCGTTAGCCGTGGTTTCCCGGGCAATCTGCTCCGGGGGCACCCCCCTGATTTCAGCCAGCAGCTCTACCGTGAGCGGCAGGAAGGCTGGCTCATTGCGCTTCCCACGACGGCTCTGGGGCGGCAGGAAGGGGCTATCGGTCTCCACCACCAGCCTGTCCTGAGGAATGCTCCTTATCACACCGTGCTTACGGCTGGAGGCGGGATACCCGATATAGGCGCCGAAGGAAATAAAGAAGCCCATATCCAGATACTGCCGGGCGGTGTCAATATCACCACTGAAGCAGTGAATCACCCCCGGGGACTCTCTCTTTGAGGGCTCGCGGCGTGACGTCCAGTCGCGGAGCAGAGGCAGCATCTGCCCTTCTGCCTGGCGACAGTGAATAACCACCGGCAGGCCCAGCTCCGCCGCCAGCGCTAGCTGCCACCCTAGCGCCTGTAACTGCCCTTCCCGGGGTGAGTAGTCCCGGTAGAAGTCCAGGCCCACCTCGCCGATAGCGACCACCCGAGGGTGCCCCGCAAGTTGAGCCAGGCTAGCAATATCTGACTCACTTACCCCGCCTGCCTCGTGGGGATGAAAGCCTACCGCAGCCAAAACCTCAGCGTGGCTCTCCGCCAGCCCAGTCGCCTCCCGGCTCGAAACGAGGTCAGTACCCACATTGATGATAGTAGCCACCCCACACTCCCGGGCCCGAGCGATGACATCGGCGCGGTCTTCGCTGAAGGCGGCCATATCCAGGTGAGCGTGAGTATCGACGATAGAGAGTCTTTTCCTGACCAGTATGCCCGCTCCTTGATAACAAAACCCGACACAGCACCCTGGTTCGAGATAACGAAAGAGAACCCGGAACTGATAGCCCCTAACTTACGGCTACCAAGCGCCCGGGCAAACGAGCACCGTAGATAAAGAAAAAGCTACCCACCAACCCACCAAGAACGGCGGTGGATAAACTCTAGGTAGCCAACAACCAAAAACGAGGGGAGCCGTTTAGTATGTTTGTCTGGCCCCCCTCTCAGTCACCTCAACTAGGCTTTGCCAATGCGGAACACCTTGGTTCCACAGCTAGGACATTCCCCCTGAGTAGCCGGACGCCCGTTCTTCATGGTTATAGACCTGGGATTCTTAACTTCAACCTTTCTTCGGCACTTGACACAATAAGCCTGCATTTTAATTAACCTCCTTACTGGTAAGACCTCAGCCAAGAGAGTATCACATAGCCAGGCATTAGTCAATAGGTTTTCCCTGAGATTACCTAGAAATTGGGTGAAAATCACGGCGCTAACCATGAAAGCCACCCCTGAGGCGGCCCTTCAGGCGAGGAACCGCCTTGTTTTCACAACCCCGCCCCCTGTGCTAGAATTCACTGTCGCGGGCTAGTCCGTTTCGGCTAGCCCTAGTGGTGTTTGGGGAAGAAAATGTCTTTAGAGCTGGCTCCATTATTACAACTCATCGACGAAATGCCCGCCTACCGCCAGCTTAGGGACGGGCTACGGCGGTCGGGCGATAACGCCACGCTAACGGTGCTTGAGGCCGCCAAGCCCTACCTCATCACGGCCCTCTACCACAACCTAGAGAGACCGCTCCTGGTGGTTACCGCTCAGCCGGAGGCGGCCAAAGACCTCTACGAACAGCTCCTGACCTGGGGCGGCGGCACCGAGCCGGGGCTCTTCCCCGAGCCGGACAGCTTGCCCTATCAGCATATTGCCTCGGACGTCTCGGCTGAGCTTGAGCGGATAAAGGTACTCTCGGCCCTGGCCTGTCCCGACGGAGACCAGAAGGCTCCCCTGGTTATTACCTCGGTGCTCGCCCTGATGCAGAAGACGGCCCGGCACCGCGATTTCACCAGCGCCTGCCACACCATAGAAGTGGGGCAGGAGATAGAGCCGCTCAGCCTCTTGCGACGCTGGGAGACCATGGGCTACCGGCGGGAGAACCTGGTAGAGGTGCCCGGCACCATCAGCCACCGGGGAGGTATCGTTGATATCTACCCAGCGTCCCGCGACTTGCCGGCGAGATTGGAGTTCTACGGCAACACGGTAGAGGGCATCCGCCTCTTCGACCCGCTAACTCAGCGCTCGCAGGCATCCATATCGCTGCTTTCCGTTACCCCGGCCACAGAGCTGCTCAAGCCCCGACAAAGCAGCCGGGAAGATCTAGAGGCGATACTAGCCAGCATTGACCTTTCGAGCTGTAACCCCGAAGCCAGCGAGCAGTTCCGGCGGGGCTTCTCCAGGCTTATCGAGGGAGAGAGGCTGAGCGACCTGCCATTCTACGCCCCGCTCTTTAACCAGGATAATATCCTGAGCTACCTGCCCCCGGAGACGCTGATAATACTTGATGAGCCCCGGAGCCTGAAAATGACGGCTGAGGACCTGAAAGCCAAAGCCGGCGGGCTGCGCGCCGAGAGGTTACGCCGGGGTGAGCTGCCGTCCAACTTCCCGGTGCCCTATTTCACCTGGGAGGAGCTCAGAGAAAAAATGATGAGTCAGCAGTGCCTTGCCCTTACCAACTGGGGCACCACCCCTGAGGCGAGACCGCACCGCCTGAACTTTACCTCCGCTCCCGGCTACGCCGGGCAGCTACCGGCCTTCATCAGAAAGGCAAAGAAACTCTTAAGTCAGAAACACCGCCTCATCCTCATCAGTCATCAGGCAAGCCGCCTGTCCGAGCTACTCAGCGAAGAGGACATCATTGCCCCACCCCTCACCCAAATAAGAGAGATACCGCCACCCGGCTCGCTGACCCTGCTCCAGGGTTCGCTGGCTAGGGGCTGGAGCATGCAGGGCAGCACCCATCTACTGACCGATTGTGAAATCTTCGGCTTTATCAAAGAGCGCCGCCTGGTCACCAGGCGCCCGGTGCCCCGCCAGAGACTCCTCGGGGAGCTAGCACCCGGCGACTATGTGGTGCATATTGAGCACGGCATTGCCCGCTTTAGCGGTGTAACCACCCTGGAGACCGACCATACCCAGAAGGAATACCTGGTGCTCAGGTATGCGGCTGACGACAAGCTCTATGTACCCACCGACCAGGTACACCGCGTCAGCCGCTATGTGGGCTCAAGCGACCGACCACCGGTGTTAAGCCGGCTGGGCACCCAGGAGTGGGCACGCACCAAGGAGAGAACCAGAGAGGCTGTAGCCAGCATCGCCCGGGAGCTACTTAGCCTCTACGCCGTGAGAGAGGTCGCCTCCGGCTTTGCCTTCTCCCCCGATACCGTGTGGCAGGCGGAGCTTGAGGCCTCCTTTCCCTACGTGGAGACCGCAGACCAGATTGCGGTGCAGCGGCAGGTAAAAGAGGACATGACCCAAGCCAAGCCCATGGACAGGCTGGTCTGCGGGGACGTCGGCTACGGCAAGACGGAGATAGCTGTCCGAGCCGCCTTCAAGGCGGTAATGGACGATAAGCAGGTGGCGGTGCTGGTGCCGACCACCGTCCTCGCCCAGCAGCACCTGGCCACCTTCAGTCAGAGGCTAAGCGCCTTCCCGCTGAGAATCGAGGTATTGAGCCGTTTTAAGACGCCCCGGGAGCAGCAGACCATCCTCGAAGACCTGGCCCGGGGCCGGGTGGATATCTGCATCGGCACGCACCGCTTACTGCAAAAGGATGTCCTCTTCAAGGACTTGGGGCTACTCATCATCGACGAAGAGCAGCGCTTCGGCGTCAGCCACAAGGAATATCTCAAGCAGAAGCGGCGGGAGGTTGATGTGCTCACCCTGAGCGCCACCCCCATCCCGCGCACCCTCCATATGTCCCTGGTGGGGATACGAGACATAAGCACCATGGAGACGCCCCCCGAAGACCGCCTGCCCATTAAGACCTACGTCGCCCAATACGATGACAGCCTCATCCGGGAAGCCATCCTCCGGGAGCTGGAAAGGAACGGCCAGGTCTTCTTTGTCCACAACCGGGTGGAGACCATCTTGCCGGTCGCCGACAGACTTCAGTCCCTGGTGCCGGAGGCTAATCTGGCTATCGCCCACGGTCAGATGCCCGAGGGTGGGCTGGAAGCGGTAATGACCGACTTCGCTAAAGGTAAGATAGATATCCTGGTCTCTACCACCATTATTGAGTCCGGGCTGGATATGCCCAACGTCAACACCCTCATCGTCAATAAAGCCGACCGGTTCGGGCTTACCCAACTGTACCAGCTCCGGGGACGAATCGGGCGGGGGGCTAATCTTGCCCACGCCTACTTCCTCTACGACCGGGGCAAGCGCCTCAGTCACACCGCCGAGAAGCGCCTCAAGACCATCTTTGAAGCCACCGAGCTCGGCGCCGGTTTTAACATCGCCCTGAGAGACCTGGAAATCAGGGGCGCCGGCACGCTATTGGGAACAAAACAGAGCGGACACATCAGCGCCGTCGGTTTCAACCTCTACTGCCGCCTGCTGGCGGAGGCGATTAGCGGGCAGAAGGCGAGGCTGGCCGGGGCAGCGAAACCCGAACCACCCCAGATGCCACCCCCGACCATAGACCTGCCTCTCCACGCCTACATCCCCGAAGATTACGTAGCGGACCTGAACACCCGGCTGGCCCTATACCAACGGCTGGCGGATGTCACCTCGGCTGAGGAGATAGAGGGTCTCGCCGGCGAGTTCCGCGACCGCTTCGGCAGGCTGCCCCAGGAGGTGAAAAACCTGCTCTATACGCTGCGGGTTAAGGCGCTGGCGATAAGAGCCGGTATTGAGTCCATCGCTACCGAGCACGGCCAGATTACCGTGAGACCGTTTGAGGGGATGCGCTTTGATAAGCAGAAACTGGAGCCAATCTCAAGAGACGGTATAAAGATAAGCCCAAACCAGATAAGGATAAGCTATAAGAAGATAGCGGACTGGCAGAAGGTGCTGGAGGAGGTGTTAGAAATACTAGAGTGATATAATAACAGGACAGTAGTGTTACAGGTAGGGAATAAAAGCTATGGCAAGTGTAAAAGAGCGCATTAGTAAAGAGTTAGAAGCTATTATAGAGGAAGGGGCTCAACTAGCAACAGAGTTAGGCAAGAAAAGAGACGAAAAACTCACTAGAAATTACCAAGTTTGGTATTCAAAAGCACTGCCCGTCGTTAAGCAACTCTTACCCGAGCGCCTAAACGAATTTACAAACCTCTACGATAGCAAAGGAAAGGAAACCGATATTACCGACTACCTAACAGATCCGGATTATTATACCAGCTACAAAGCCGAGTACGCACACGCGAGATTTAGACAACAGTACCGTATTCTTGAATCAGCGCGGACTAGACTAGACGATATGCTCACAAATATGCATGGGCTTATACAGGCTGAGATTCTCGATAGTGAACTTGATGCCGCTATCGAACTCTGGAAAGCAGGACACATCCGCTCTGCAGGAACCATCGCCGGCGTGGTTCTTGAAAGGCATTTAGCAAAGGTTTGTTCATCGAAAAATTTGATGACTCGCAAGAAGAAACCAACCATCTCAGATTGGAATGATATCCTAAAAGATGCAAATGTCTACGATATCCCCACTTGGCGTGGTATTCAGCGATTTTCAGACATCCGCAATCTGTGTGCGCATCCGAAAGATAGAGACCCAACCAAAGATGAAGTTGACGAACTCATCCGTGGAATTGAACGCATCACAAAGACAATTTTCTGAGCATTGCAAGAGACGCTCCACCCCTATATCCCTATCCTCCCCTAAAAAACCTATTTACTCTCTTTCCTAACTGCGGTATACTGACCTGAGATAGTGAAAAGAAACGGGATAGCACAAGGAGGACAAAGAGCACCATGGACTTTAATCAACTCTCCTGGGGAGCCGTCTGCTTCTACTACCGGGCGCTCGGCGACCACAGATATAGCAAGATTATGCGGGATACCCAGTTCCTCTCTCGACTCAGGCGGGAACCGTTCAATATCGGTGCCGCCGAGTTCGAGGAGAAGGTGCTCTTAGACCACATCAATATCGAAAACTACGACCTGCTTATCGGGCACGGCCTGGCCAGGAACGTTCTGGACACCATAATTAAGCTTATGCCCGAGACCTCACCCCTTGAGAATGCCACCCTGCTGGATTGTGACCTCTCCGACCGCGCCATAACCGACAAGATAAACACGATATACACCAGCGTCTACTCGATTAATGGCCTGTGGCTGACCGGAGTATCAAAAATCGTGCATCTCCTCAATGACAAGCTATTTCCCTTACTGAACCTGAACATATCAAAGCACTTCGGGCTCCTTGAAGGCGATACCAACCTGATTCATTGGGTGAGAATCACGCAGGAAAACGCCCGAGAAGCTACTGCGGACTTCCAGAAACAGGGACTGCCGGGCACGCCAGAAAGTTTCCTTTCCCAGAAGCTGGGTTATACCAGTAGTGGCTATGAGAAATCTCTGGTTAAATTCCTCGACGAGTTCTTCTGGTTACGTTTCGGGGACAATCTACCAGTCCCACCCCAATGGGTACCCCAAGCCGATTAAGGAAGCCCAGAAGCGGCGTCCAATCCGGCCGGCACCGAGACGGCTGCCAGCGCCAGCTCTCACCGGGCTCAACCCGCAGCACTATGGCAACCGTCACCGCCGACCTTCTTGAGCTCCCTCTCGTTTCTTGACAAGAACCGAGAAGCTATGCCATATTATTGTGGCATCAGGTGGTTCACAGCCGAGCACTGCTGCTGTGCAAGCCGGTCACTAATCCGGAACGGGTATCTTCATACTCTAGCTGAGTATGTCCTAGTCAGAAAACTTATAAGGAGGTTACTTCATGACTAACGGCTACAATGGGAAGGTTTTGTTTGTCGACCTGACTACAGGCTCCACCGAGGAAGAGGGTCTGCCCGAGAAGGTCTACCGCGATTTTATCGGCGGCCAGGGGCTAGGGGCGAGAATTCTCTATGAGCGCCTGAAGCCTAAGGTTGACCCGCTCGGTCCCGACAATATGTTAGGCTTCCTAGTCGGCCCCCTGACCGGCACCGGCATCCACGGCGCCCGGTTTCAAACCGTCGCCAAATCCCCGGTAACCGGCGGCTGGGGTGATGCCAATTCCGGTGGCTCACTTGCCCCGGTACTGAAGGCAACCGGTTATGACGGCGTCTTCTTTAGCGGCATCTCCCCCAAACCGGTCTATGTCTTCTTGGATGACGGCAAGGTCGAAATCAAAGACGCTTCCCACCTCTGGGGCAAAGACACCGCTGAGACCGAAGAAGCCATCCGCAAGGAACTGGGTGACGAAAAGGTCAAGATTGCCTGTATTGGCCCGGCAGGAGAGGCAAAATCGCTGATGGCCTGCATCAGGCACGAAGGGTCAGCAGCCGGTCGCTCCGGAATAGGCGCCGTGATGGGCTCCAAGAAGCTGAAGGCATTTGCGGTCAGGGGAACCAAGAAGGTATCCCTGGCCGACCCGGAAGGCTTCGCCGCCCTGCGCAAGGAGTACCTGAAGAGTGTCAAGGATACCGAACATCCATGGGTCGGCATGTTCAAGCAATGGGGTACCTGTTCATTTCTTTCTCCGTTAATCGAGTGCGCCGATTCACCAATCAAGAACTGGACCTTCTATGGTGCCGAAAAATTCCCCAATCACGGCCAGCTAAATGGTGACTCAATTACCAAATACCAGTACAAAAAGCATGCCTGTACCGGCTGCCCGCTGGGCTGTAAGGGCTGGACCAGAATCGACACCAAATACGGTCTAGTCGAAGGCAGCAAAATTGAATATGAGACCCTGTCTCTTATGGGTCCCAACTGCATGATTAGCGACCTGGGTACTATATGCAAAGCCAACGACATATGCAATCGTCTGGGACTCGATACCATTGGCACCGGCTCCTCTATCGCCTTCGCCATGGAGTGCTACGAGCGCGGTGTCATAACCAAAGAAGATACCGGTGGTATTGAGCTTACCTGGGGCAATGGCGATGCCCTGGTAGCCATGGCTGAGAAGATTGGTCGGCGGCAGGGGTTTGGCGCTGTGCTCGCCGACGGCACCAAGCGAGCTGCGGAGCGCATCGGCAAGGGCTCCGAGGCATGGGCCATGCAAATCGGGGGCCAGGATTTGCCAGCCCACGACCCCAGAACCAGCACCGGCTACGGCTGGGGCTACCAGGTTGATGCCACCCCCGCCCGGCATACCGCCACACAGAGTATGGACGGCTGGGGCAAAGGAGCGCCGACCGCACCTAAAGGCCTAGACCTTTTGCTAGCGAAAACGGACCCCACCGACATACCGGCTAATGCCCCAGAATGGGCAAAATTTACCGGACTTGATAGACTCTGGACTTCGGCCGGGCTCTGTATTTTTGGGTTCTATCCGGAGACTATGCCTCTGGCTGAGGCCATCTCGGCAGCAACCGGCTGGGACTTTACCCTGGAAGAGGGGATAAAGGCAGGGCAACGCATTCAGACCCTGCGCCAGGCCTTTAACATCCGTGAGGGAGTAAATACCGGTGACTGGAAACTACCCGAAAGGCTGACAGGCCCCCAAGACCACGGACCAAACGAGGGCAAGGTGATAGACGTTAAAGCCATGAAAAATAAGGGCTACGAGGCACTCGGTTGGGACTCCAAGACCGGCCGGCCGCTGGACTCAACCCTGGAGAAGCTGGGATTAAAAGAGCTGGTAGGCACGCTTCCCTAAGGCACAATCCTTAAGAGATAAGATATCGCTCCTTCGGTGAATGCTGGCTGAAGGAGCGATATGCTTTTCGCCGGGATACCCCCCTCCCCACCACCTGAATCCCACTAACTTTAATCATCAAAGATGAATAGCTCATCTATGGCGGCATGTAGAGCCTTAGCCACATTGTGAGCCAGTCTCAGGGAAGGGTTATACTTGCCCTGCTCCAAAAAGAGAATAGTCTCCCGCCTGACCCCGACCAGTTCGGCCAGTTTCTCCTGTGTCAGATTATATTTAGCACGATACTCTCTTATTCTTGTCTTCATGCCTGAATTCGCTCGTCGTCCGGTTGGTCGATCTCCGGTAGCTGCTTGCGGGACAGCCCCTTGATGAAGAATACCAGGCTGCCGACCAGACCCACCCCCATGGCCGCCGGGGCCAGTAAAACCCCGATGAGGAAGAAGACTGGCTCCTCTGCTACCCCGAGCCGGCCGATAACGTTATGCAGGAAGATGCTGGTGATGCCGGAGCCGAAGGCGATGCCCAAGATGCGGAGAAAGGTCCAGAACCGCCCCACCTCCGGTGGGCGGAGCTTCGGCTCGGCGCGGTCGTAGAAGATATAGCCGAGCAGGTAGACCAGACCGCTGGAGATGAGCAGCCAGCTGAGGACCTGGAGCGGCTCGTAATCGACGACATAATCAACGTTTATGGCATAGGCCAGCGTCAGGAAGACAATGGCCACACTCATGTAGACGAAACTGTTGCGGGCCGCCTTCTTGACGTTCTCCTGGAACCGCTCATCGAAGGGCGGCAGCCGGCGGTAGCGGGCCAGGTGCCAGATTTCGCGGCGGAAAACGAGCAGCACCTCCACCCCCAGGGCAATGGCAACGTAGTACTCCCGGGTCGAGATCAGAGCTACCATCAGTATCACGGCGATGATGACAGCGGCGAGCAGCGCTTTTCTCATTTTCATCGGCGGCCCCCTGTATGTTATTTATTTCTAACGTTATATATATCTAACATACACCATAAATAGTATTTTGTCAATACCCCGGAGAGGGATTCATGCCCGTTATCACCGCCCATGAGACAGGCGGAACTTGATTACACCGGAAAAGATGGCTTAAGATAGCTCAAGACCAGTTTAATGTGAAGGAGGCAGCAACATGGCAAAGTGGCTTCTTCTGGTTCATACCGAGTGTACTGACCCCGCACGCGAAGCGGAGTTTAACCAATGGTACGATAAGACGCACCTGCCCGATGTGCTTGAGACCCCCGGTTTCGTTCGTGCCATTCGCTATGTAAATACCGACCCCGAGGCCGTCCCGGGCAAATTCCTGGCCGCCTATGAAATAGAGACTGAGGACATCGAGCGAACAATGGCCACGCTACGGGAGAGGCTGGCTAAACTGAAGGAAGCGGGCCGCTACAGCGACCTGCTGGTCAGGGTGTCATGGGCCGTCTACCGTGAGATAAGCTCGCTAACTGGATGAGGCGGTAGCCTGAAATCAGTGGCTGATACTGCTCAGGATGGCTCGGGCCCGGTGGCGAGCCGCCTTTTCCAGCTCTGAATCCGCTAGCGATGGCCGGCGAAGAAATTCCCGGAGCTCCCTTGCCAGCTCTCTATTCTTAAGCCGGGCGTCCTCTTCATGCAACGCCTTATAGCCCTGGAGCTTACGCGGGCCTTCAGTGCCCCCCTCCGAGAAATACCAGTCCTTAAAGCCC
>DUEB01000025.1 GCA_011176655.1 Dehalococcoidia bacterium
CGGCTCATCGGGCGCGAGGGTCGCAATATCAGGGCTCTGGAGCAGGCTACCGGCGTTGACCTGATTATCGACGACACCCCTGAGGCGGTGACCCTGTCCAGCTTTGACCCGGTGCGGCGGGAAGTGGCTCGGATAGCCTTGAACAAGCTTATCCTGGACGGGCGTATCCACCCGGCGCGCATTGAGGAGGTGGTGGCCAAGGCTAGGGAAGAGGTCGATGCGGTTATCTATAGCGCCGGGGAGCAGGCGGCCTACGATGTTGGTGTCGCTGGCTTACGTCCGGAGTTGCTCAGACTGCTGGGGCGGCTCAAGTTTCGCACCAGCTACGGGCAGAATGTCCTGATTCATAGCATTGAGGTGTCGCAGCTGGCAGGCATGATTGCCGCCGAGCTGGGAGCTAATGTGGCTACCGCTAAGAAGACGGGCCTGTTACACGACATCGGCAAGGCGATAGACCGCGAGGTGGAAGGCACTCATGCGGCTATCGGGGCTGACCTGGTTAAGCAGTGGGACAAGTCTGCGGAGGTGGTTCAGGGTATCGCCGAGCACCACGGAGAGACGGACTCCACCAGTTTGTGGGGCTTTATCGTGGCGGCGGCCGATGCCATTAGCAGCGCCCGGCCCGGAGCCAGGCGCGAATCACTGGAGGGCTACCTGCAACGGCTCAAGGCGCTGGAGGATATCGCCAGCAGCTTCAAGGGCGTGGAGAAGACCTATGCCATCCAGGCCGGCCGCGAAATCCGCATCCTGGTCAAGCCGGAAGAGATTGACGACCTGGGGGCGATGAGACTGGCCCGGGACATTGTTAAGAAGGTGGAGGAGGGGTTACAGTACCCCGGGCAGATTAAGATTACCGTGCTCAGGGAGACCAGAGCCGTAGACTACGCCAAGTAGCCCCGGCGGCGGCTTGAGTGGTGCCAAGAAGAGTCCGGTCGAGAAAGAGACAGATTGGGGAGACCTATGTTGATACTGGTGATTGGTGACATAATTGGCCGCCCGGGGAGACAGGCGCTGGGTAAGCTCCTGCCCGGTATTATTGAGCGGCACGGGGTGGACCTGGTGGTGGCTAACGCGGAGAATATCGCCGGCGGTATTGGGGTAACCCTGGCCACGGCTCAGGAGCTGCTGGAGGCCGGGGTTAATGTGCTGACCTCGGGGAACCATATCTGGGCAGAGCGGGAGATTATCCCCTACCTTGATGGCGAGTTGCCCATTCTGCGCCCCTTGAACTACCCGCCGGGCGTGCCGGGCCGGGGCTACTTGGTGACCGGGCCGGTTATGGTGGTCAACCTTATCGGCAGAACCTTTATGGGCAACTTTGACTGCCCGTTCCGGGCCATGGACAAGCTGCTCAGCGAGCTTGAGTCTAAGCCGCCGGTTATTATCGTTGACTTCCACGCCGAGGCTACCTCGGAGAAGGTTGCCCTGGGGCGCTACCTGGACGGTCGGGTTAGTGCCGTGCTCGGGACCCATACTCATGTGGGCACCATCGATGCTCGGCTGCTGCCTCAGGGTACGGCCTATGTCACCGATATTGGCATGACCGGCCCCGTTGATTCAATTATCGGCGATGACATTGAGGCCGTAACCAGCCGCTTTCTGACCATGATACCCTATCGCCTGTCGGTGGGTAAGGGCAGGGTGGCGCTCAATGCGGTGCTGGTCGGGGTGGACGAGGCCAGTGGCCGGGCGCTGAGCATCGAGCGGGTCTCTCAGGAGGTTGAATAGCCGTGTCCCAGGTCGACCTCCATATCCACTCCAGCGCTTCCGATGGCCGGCTCAGCCCGGAAGAGGTCGTTCGGGAGTCGGCGAGGCTGGGGCTAAAGTTTATCGCCCTTACTGACCACGACACGGTGGCGGGTATTGCTCCGGCCCTGTCTGCGGCTAGAGCTTTCCCGGAGCTCACGGTCATCCCCGGCGTTGAGCTCAGCACTGACGAGCCTCAGGGCGAGGTTCATGTTCTGGGCTACTTCATTGACTACACCGATGGCGAGCTGGTGGCCCGGCTGGACAGAATGCGTGGCTCCCGGCGGGAGCGGGCGCAGGCGATGATAGACAGGTTGGGGGACTTGGGGGTTAGCATTGAGTGGGCGCGGGTGCAGGAGATAGCCGGTGCTGGCTCGATAGGCCGGCCCCACCTGGCTCAGGCTATGCTGGAGAAGGGCTATATTGGCTCGCTCAAGGAAGCCTTTACGGATTATCTTGGTCGGGGTGGCCCGGCCTATGTCGAGCGTCGGAAATTAACCCCGACGGCGGCGGTAGAGTTGGTAGTGCAGGTTAACGGGCTGCCGGTGCTGGCGCACCCCCTGACGGCACACGACCCGGAGGCGGTGGTTATCAGGCTGAAGGCAGCCGGTCTGGCAGGTATTGAAGCCTGCTATAAGGACTACCGTCCGGCTGAGGTTGGTCGGCTGCTGAGCCTGGCGGACAAGTATGACCTGGTGGTTACTGGCGGCAGCGACTATCATGGTCTGGATAACGAGACAGAGGTTATAATCGGCGGTGCTGATGTTCCGCTTTCGGCGGCGGAGCAGCTCATAGCCCTGGCGCGGTGGCGGGTGCCCGGCTGAGGCAGTCTGTAGTATACTTAGGCTATCCTTAATGTGGGAACCGCTTATGAGGAGAGCTTATGCTTAGCAACTTCTGGCTGGTAGTATTGGGGGCATATCTCTTAGGCTCGGTGCCCTCTGCCTATCTGGCGGGCAGGTGGTCTCGCGGCATAGATATCCGGCAGTATGGCAGTGGTAATGTGGGCGCAACTAACCTGATGCGTTTCACCTCTAAGCGGGTAGCTATCCCGGTCATCATTTTTGATTCGGTCAAGGGTATGATTATGGTAGGGGTGGCCTGGAAGCTGGGCCTGGGGGTTACCGAGCAGATGGTGGTGGGCATAGCGGCCATTGTGGGACACAACTGGCCGGTCTTTCTCCGCTTCACTGGTGGCCGGGGGGTTATCACCACCATGGGGGTAGGCTTTCTTCTGCCCATAATAAACAACCTGGTTCCCCTGGCAGCATCGGCGCTGGTTACCGTTCTCTACGGGTCGGTTGCCCTGGTCAGTGCCTATTTTAAGCGCTTACCAGTGGGGGTATTCATTATCGTGGCCGCTTTCCCCTTCGTTGTCTGGGTACTTACCAGGTCGCTTCCCCTGACTCTGGGCTATTTAGCGATGTTCCTCATATTGGTCGTCAGGCGCTTGACGGCGCGGCAGCCGATAAGCATTACCTCAATCAGCAAGCGGCGGATGCTTATTAATCGCCTCCTCTTCGACCGGGATATGAGGGACAAGGAAGCCTGGATGTCTCTCGTCCTGGAGCAGCAGGAAAAACAGGGAAGGCTGGCTGGTAATAGAAGATGAAATGCGCTACCCATCCTGAGGTCGAGACCAATCTGCGCTGCGGTAAGTGTGGCAAGCCAATATGTCCCAAGTGTCTGGTGCAGACGCCGGTGGGCGCCCGGTGTCGGGATTGTGCTCAGCTGCAGAAGCTACCCACCTTTCATGTCACCACCGGCTATTACCTGCGGGCTGTCGGCGCTGCGGTAGGCATGGCTTTTGCCTGTGGGGCTGCCTGGTGGGCAGTCAGGACGGTGATGGGCGTCCCCTACTTTAACTTTCTGCTGGCGGCTGGTTTTGGCTATGCCATCGGGGAGGTGGTTGGCCGTTCCGTTAACCGTAAGCGCGGCAGAACTCTAGCCGCTATCGCCGGCGCTGGCGTGGCTCTCAGCTTCGTGATTAGCATCTTTCCGCCCTGGGGCCCCTGGTCTTTGTGGTTTAGCCCCTTGAGCCTGGTTATCAGCCTGCTGGCGGTGGCGTTGGGTGTCTGGATAGCCGTAACCCGGGTGCGCTAGCCGGGCTTTGTCTTTAACCGCGCCCTTTTGCTTACTATCTTTACCCTTATGGCCGTGTAAAAAAGGTGCTGTAGATAGATTATCTAGAGTTTCTCTCTTACCAGCTCCATTACCCTGGCCATGGTCTCCCCGGCTTTGGCCCTGATGAGGACGGCGGCTTCATAGTCCAGCGGGGTGGGGCTGAGATTGATGATGGCCAGCCTGGCTCCCGAGCGGCAGGCGCGTGCCGGAATATCCGCCGCCGGGTAAACAATCAGGGTTGAGCCGATTACCATGAAAAGATCGGCCCCTTCGGCGCGCCGGGCGGCGGCTTCGAAAACACCCTCCGGCAGCATCTCGCCGAAGAAGACAATGCTTGGTTTCAGGACACCGGAGCAGGCCTCGCAGCGGGGAACGTCGTGCCCCTCGTCCAGCTTGATTTTGACCTGCTCGAAAGGGTAGCGCCGGCCGCAGCTCAGGCACACACTCCAGCGCAGATTGCCGTGTAGCTCGAATACCTTCTCATCGGGCACCCCCGCCGCCTGGTGGAGGTTATCGATATTCTGGGTAATGACCGAGTCCAGCTTGCCCAAGCGCTCCAGCTCAGCGATGGCGTAGTGGGCGGGATTGGGTTTAATTTCCAGGCTCAGGCTGCCTTCGTGAATCAGTTGCCACCAGAGTTTTCGGGTCTCTGGCTGGCTAACGAACTTCTGGTAGGTGAAGTCGTCCGGGTCGAACCTGTCCCAGATGCCACCGGGGCTGCGGAAGTCGGGCAGTCCCGATTCGGTGCTGACCCCGGCGCCGGTGAAGACGACCACCCTTTGAGACGTAAGGATTAGGTCGGCGACCCTCTCCGTCAGGGTATCCAGGTTATCACTCTGCGCCATAGATTAGCCTCGTCTTTATCTATTTATACCATATTAGCGGCTGATTTCCCAAAGCCTTGAGGTTGACCCGCAGGGTTTGAAAGCCCGTATTGACATCTGTCACTAATATGATATAATTATGGCGCAATGTGCCTTTTCGGTACCTCCGGGATAAGAAGAATCGTGGGTAAGGAGCTGGTCCAGCTGGCCTTAAAGGTGGGCTTGGCGGTGGGCGAGATATATGACAGTGTCGTCGTCGGCAGCTATACCAGGACTTCTTCAAGCGCCCTTAAACATGCCCTTATCTCCGGGGTCTTGGCCAGCGGGGCCAGCTGCTTCGACGCTGGGGTTCTGCCGACACCGACCCTGGCTTTGGCCGCCAGGGGATTTCAGGCGGGGGTAATGATTACCGCCTCGCATAATCCCCCTCAGTATAATGGTATCAAGCTCCTGAATCCAGATGGCTCCGCCTTTGATGCCGTTCAGCGCGGCGAGATAGAAGAGCTGGTGCTGGGTGACCTGGCGGCAGGTGCCCCCTGGAACGGTATTAAGGACAGTAGCTTGCTTGGCGGTGCCCTGGAGGAGCACGTAAGGCGTATTCAGCGGGACTTTCCCGGGGGGCTGGGGCTTAAGGTGGTGGTGGATGAGGGTTGTGGGGCGGCTTACCAGATTACCCCCGACCTGTTAAGCAGGCTGGGTTGTAATGTCGTCACCATGAATTGTTATCCCAGCGGTTTTTTCCCCCGCAGCGCTGAGCCGACGGAGCAGAGCCTGGGGGATTTGGCGCAGGCTGTCAGCCAGTGTCGGGCTGATTTAGGGATTGCCCATGACGGGGATGCCGACCGCATGATGGCCGTGGATGATAAGGGCCGGTTTATTCCCGGGGATAAGCTGCTTATTCTATTTGCTCGGGAGCTAGGGGCCGGGGAGGTAGTCACCACGGTGGACGCCTCTATGGGTATTGAGGAGATGGGTTTTAGGGTTACCCGAACCAGGGTGGGCGACACCTATGTGTCTCAGGAGTTGAGGGGGGGTGGGGACTTTGGTGGTGAGCCGTCGGGTAGCTGGGTCTTTCCCAGCCTCTCCCTGTGCCCTGACGGTATCTACGCCGCCGCCCGGCTGGGTGCCATAGCTAAGCGACAGAAGTTGTCCCGTTTGCTTGACGAGATACCCTCCTATCCCATGCTGCGGGGCAGTGTTAGTGGCGATGGGGTGGAGATGGGGGAGCTGGCCTCAAAGCTTAGGGCTATGAAGCCGCTATCGGTAAGCACCCTTGATGGTATTAAGCTTAACTTTGACGATGGCTGGCTTCTTGTCCGGCCTTCGGGCACCGAGCCCAAGATAAGGGTGACGGTTGAAGCCAGGGGCAAAACGCAGGGTAAGCGGCTCTATGATGAAGCCGTCACCATCATCAGGGATTGTATTGCAGAGAGGGAACGATAGCATGAAAGCGGTTATCCTGGCCGCCGGTGAGGGGAAACGGATGCGGCCGCTGACCCATACCCGACCCAAGGTCATGCTGCCCATAGCGGGCAGGCCCATCCTGGAGCATCTGCTCATTCAGGCGAGGCAGGCTCAGGTCAGGGATTTCATCTTTATTGTCGGCTATCACGACGAGCAGGTGCGTAATTACTTCGGTAGCGGCGGTAAATGGGGCGTGGGCATAGAGTACTGCACTCAGCGGCGTCAATCGGGCACCGCTGACGCCCTTAAGATGGCTGAGGGCCTGGTCGATAGTAATTTTCTGGTGATTAACGGGGATATTATTGTTAGCCGGGAGGACATTGAGCGGATGACCCGGGGCAGTGGTGGTGTCCTGGGGGTGGTTGAGGTTGAGGATACCCGGGGCCTGGGGGTGGTTGAGGTGAACGGGGACAGGGTCGTCCGAATCCATGAGAAGACGGCAGAGCCTGTTTCCCATCTGGTGAACGCCGGGCTCTATCTATTTACGCCCGATATATTTGGTGCCCTGTCCCGGACGGTAAAGTCGCCGCGGGGGGAGTATGAACTAACCGAATCGCTGGAGTTAATGATGGCTGCGGGGTATCGCCTCACCTGCCAGGATATTGACTACTGGCTGAATCTCAGCTATCCCTGGGACCTGCTTTCGGCCAATGAGTCGCTCCTTGGCGGCACTAAAGCTCAGAACCTGGGTGAAGTAGAAGAGAATGTGGTGATTAGGGGTGAGGTCTATATCGGCGAGGGCACCAGGGTAAGGTCGGGCTCCTACATCGTCGGCCCGGTAGCTATCGGTAACGGTTGTGACCTCGGGCCCAATTGCTATATCCGCCCCGCTACCTCGCTCGGGGATGGCTGTCGTGTCGGCAGCGCCGTGGAGGTCAAGAATTCAATAGTTATGAGGGGGAGCAGAATCCCCCACCACAACTATGTGGGTGATAGCGTGCTCGGTGAGAACTGTAACCTTGGCGCGGGCACCAAGATTGCCAATCTGAGGCTGGATGGAGAGGATATCGAAATAGCCGGCGTTGGTACCGGAAGGCGTAAGCTGGGAGCCATCATCGGGGATGGGGTGGAAACCGGGATTAACACCACGATTAATGTCGGCAGCTTGATTGGCGATAATGCCCGTATCGGGCCGGGTGCCGTGGTTAGCGGGGTTGTCCTGCCCGATTCGAGGATATTCTAGGGGGTGAGCGGTGAAGCAGGCAGTAATCCTGGCGGCCGGTGAGGGAAACCGGCTGAGACCGTTTACGGCCAGTAAACCCAAGGCAATGCTTACCATCGCCGGTAAGCCGATACTGGAGCACGTAATTGAGGCCCTGGCTGGTAGCGGCGTGCGCAGCATTGTGCTCGTGGTCGGCTACCGGCGGGAGCAGATATTCGACTATTTTGGCTCTGGTGAGCAGTCTGGTGTCGAGATAACCTATGTCAAGCAGGAGCGGCGGCTGGGTACGGCTCACGCCTTGCTGCAGGCTAAGGGGGTTGTGGCCGACGAATTTCTGGTTCTCTCCGGGGATAAGCTGATTAGCGCTGACACCATTGCCGGCTTTGTTGCCGTGGAGCCTGAGGCGGTGCTGGTGAAGAGGGTGGATAACCCGACCCGGTATGGAGTGGTGACCATTGAGGATGACCTGGTCAGGGAGATTACCGAGCAGCCTAAGGTAGCGGAGAGTAGTCTCATCAGCACGCGTATTTATGCCCTGAGTAGAGAAGTCCTTAACGTTATTGATGCCAGGCTGGCTATTTCCGATGCCTTAAACGCCATGATAGCTCAGGGTAGACCCCTCCGTGCTTATGAGACCGATGGCACCTGGCTGGATATCGTCTACCCGTGGGATATATTGAGCCTTAACGGGCTTATTCTGCGCCAGATTAATCCTGAAATGGGCGGCGTTATCGAGAAGGGCGTGTCCCTGAGAGGGCTGGTTTCGGTGGGTAAGAACACGGTGATAAGGGCAAACTCCTCAATAGTCGGCCCGGTGGTTATCGGGGACGGTTGCCATATCGGGCCCCATGTCTGTATCCTGCCCGCTACCAGTATCGGGGACAACGTCGTCCTGGCCCCGCTTACCGAGGTGGAAAACAGCGTTATCGGTAGCGATGTCACTATCGGCGCCGGCTCCATTATCCAGGACTCGGTTATTGACCAGGGTAGTGTTATCGCCGGGCACTTTACCGCCGCCGCCGGTGAGGCTGAGGTCAGGATTAATGACGAACACCACTCGCTAAAGGTGGGTGCCATGCTGGGTGAGGGTTGTAACATAGGCAGCGGTGTCGTTGCTCAGCCCGGGGTTATTCTGGGTAGCCACAGCCGGGTTAAGGCGCTGAGGCTGATTAGCGGCCGGCTGCCCGACCGGAGTCTGGTTTTCTAGTTATGTGTGGCGTTGTTGGTTATATCGGCGGTAGAAATGCGCAGCCGGTGCTGCTTAACTGCCTGGCCCGGCTGGAGTATCGTGGTTATGACTCCTGTGGTATCGCCCTGGACGGCGGTAGTCTCCGGGTGTGTAAGGATATCGGCAAGATAGCGGAGCTGGCCAAGGTGGTACCGCAGCTTGACGGCCTGGCTGGTATCGGCCATACCCGGTGGGCGACCCATGGTGCCCCCTCCCGGATTAATGCCCACCCCCATCTTGACTGCTCGGGCACTATTGCGGTGGTGCACAACGGGATAATAAATAACTTCCAGGTATTACGGCGCCGCTTGGAGGCTGAGGGGCACAGCTTCATTTCCGAGACCGATACCGAGGTCATCCCCCATCTGATTGAAAAGTATTACCGGGGCAGCCTGGAGGAGGCGGTCGTGGCGGCGCTGGGAGAAATAAAGGGCTCCTATGCCGTCATAGTGCTGGCGGCTGGTGAGTCTAAGCTGGTGGTTGCCCGCAATGGCAGCCCCTTGATTATCGGGGTTGGTGACCGGGAGCATTTTATTGCCTCGGATGTGCCGGCGGTGTTGGATTACACTAACCGGGTTATCTATTTGGAGGACGGGGACTTGGCTGTGGTCACTTCTGGGGGCGTGAGCGTCACCAGCCGGGGTGCCGGGGTCGAGAGAAAAGAGACCCGGATTTTATGGAGTGTTGAGGATGCTCAGAAGGCGGGCTATGAGCACTTTATGCTGAAAGAGATTCACGAGCAGCCCAAGGTGATACGGGATACCCTGGTCAACTGGGTCTCGGTGGCTGATTCGGTGGTTGATATCGCCGCCATGCGCCGCAATCTGGAGTCCATGCTCATCTTGGCCTGCGGCACTTCCTATCACGCAGCGCTGATCGGGAAATATGTTATCGAGGAGCTGCTCAGCATTCCGGTCCGGGTTGAGATAGCCTCCGAGTTCAACTACTACGGTCAGACCCTGGCCAGAACCGCCGCCATTGCCATTACCCAGTCCGGTGAGACCGCCGATACGCTGAAGACCATAAGGAAGCTGAGGGCGGCCCGGTGTCTGGTGATTGCCATTACCAACGTGGTCGGTAGCTCCGCCAGCCGACTCGCTGACCATACCATTTATACCTGGGCTGGCCCGGAGATAAGCGTGGCCGCGACCAAGAGCTTCATGGTTCAGCTTATGGTGTTATACTGGCTGGTAATGTCGTATTCCAGGATTGACCCCGGAAGACTGGCGGAGCTGGTTATGGATTTGAGGGGGCTGCCGGAAAAGGTGCAGCGGGTGCTTGGCCGTGGGGATGTTATCAGCGAGTATGCCAGCTACCTGGCGCAACACGAGGATGTCTTCTTTATTGGCCGGGGGATAAACTTCCCGGTGGCTCTGGAGGGGGCGCTTAAGCTGAAGGAGGTTTCCTATATTCACGCCGAAGGCTATGCGGCTGGTGAGCTGAAGCACGGCTCCTTTGCCTTACTGGGGAGCGGGACACCGGTGGTCGCCATCCTGGCTCGTGACAACACCTATGAGGCGATGCTGTCCAATATTAAGGAGGCTAAAGCCAGGGGAGCGCCGGTGCTCGCGGTGGCGGAGGAGGGTGACGTGGCCATAAGGGAATTAGCCGATTTTATCATCACCGTGCCCGTGGTTGATGCCATATTTTCCCCGGTGGTTAATACGGTGGCTCTGCAGCTTCTTGCCTACTATACCGCTCGAGAAAGGGGCTGCCCCGTAGATACCCCGCGCAACCTGGCTAAAAGCGTGACCGTGGAGTAGAGGGTCTGGCGGCGGCTTGCCAGGCGGCGAGCCTCTTTTCGCTTCCCGTTGGAGCCGGGTCGCAGATTTGTCTCCCTGGTCCCTATTTTCAATTTGAAGTCAGGTTACCCGATAGACTATACTTATAGTTAGCTCCCAGAGAATCGTATCTCTGGTTTTGTGTTAATCACGCTATCAATTTTGCTGAGGTTATATGGGGCAGGATTCAGAGTGGCAACCCAGACTATTGGGTTTTCTGTGTCGCTGGTGTAGCTATGCCGGCGCCGACCTGGCCGGTACCAGCCGTAAGAAATACCCGGCCAGTATCCGGGTCATCCGGGTTCCGTGTTCGGGAAGAGTAGACCCGCTTTTTATCCTTAAGGCACTGCGCCTGGGTTTTGACGGGGTGCTTGTTTCCGGCTGCCACCCCGGTGATTGCCATTACCAGACGGGAAACTACTTTACCCGGAGAAGAATGGCCATCATCAAGAGATTTCTGGAATATATGGGTATTGACCCCGGGCGTCTTCAGGCAAGCTGGGTCTCGGCCTCTGAGGGCGGTAAATTCGCCGAGGTGGTTACCGAGATGACACAGGAGATTAGGGAGCTTGGCCCCAACAGACTGTTTACCGATGAAGAACGGGATAATGGAACAAA
>DUEB01000026.1 GCA_011176655.1 Dehalococcoidia bacterium
CGTCAGGGCGAGAGCCATAACCTTGGCTCAGCCGACCAGAGCCTGGGCGCTACCAGCGTCCTGGCGGCACTGGAGCAGGCAAGTCAAGATGGCGGCTTCAGCTACGAGGTGAAAGATGGCTATTTCCCCGGGATGGGCCTCTTTATATTCTCCGTCGACGGACTTACCGGAAGCGGCGCCGTGGGCTGGAACTACCGGGTGTGGAACGACAGCCATGCCTACAACCCCAGTCTAGCCTCGGAAATGTTCCTGCTGGGTTACGATACCATGCCCCTCTCCCCACCCCACAACCAGGTTCTGTTCTACTGGGGCTACGGCTCCGACTGCTACCCGATGAGAATAAGCCCGGACGACGATAGTGTGGGTAAGGGAGAGGAGTTCACCCTCACCGCCGAGTATTACTTTACCTCGGGCTGGGGCGGCTTCGGCAGCTGGCAGGCACTGCCCGAGGCCACTGTCGAAGTCGGCGGCGAGACCTTTACCACCGATGACAGCGGCGAGGTAACCATCTTTATGGAGAGCAGCGGGGACTACCCCCTCTACGCCAGCAAGGGCTTCGACGGCAGCAAGTTCTACATCCCCAGCGACACCCTGACCGAAGTGAGCGTATCCGGCGGGGATAGCTCGGAGTGGTGGTCTCAAAGCGCCCTGAGTGATTTCAGCGGGGGTGACCAGACCCGGGTGGATACCTCAGTCAGCCCCGGAGACGTTGTGCTGGCTACCGGGGGCACAGTAAGCGACGACTACATCCTGGACGACGCCACTGCCACCCTGGGCGGGGAGCACTTCTACGACCAGTTTAAGCTCATAAACGGGGCTACCCTGAATGTGCCCCCGGGTGAAATACTGCGGGTACACGCTAACTACATTGAAATAGACAGCTCATCGAGCATAAATGCCGACGGCAAGGGCTACCAGGGCGGCAGCGGGGGCGCGGAGAACGGTGACGACGGCTTTGGGCTGGGGGCTGGCTTCGGCGGTATCTACCTGGACAGCCACAGCACCGGCGGTGGCGGGGCTGGCGCCGGCCACGGCGGAAGGGGCGGCTACGGCGGCCACGGGGCGGATGGCACCACCGACGACAGGTCAACCGTCGGCGGTACATACGGCGCAAACTGCCGAGGGGGTGATGACTCCTTCTATCTGGGCTCGGGGGGGGCCGGCGGCGCCGGTAACGGCACCGCTTCCGGTGGGAACGGCGGTGCCGGCGGTGGCTGCGTGGTCCTGGAGAGCATGGACCTGGTAGCCGACCCCAGCCTGATAATAAACGGCAGTATCACTGCCGAGGGTGAGGATGGCTTAAGCGGTGCGGCTACAGGTTGCGGTGGGGGCGGCGGTGGCAGCGGCGGCACCATACTGATAAAGGGGAAAAATATATTCATCGACGACGGCATGCTGAGCGTGGCCGCCGGGTACGGCGGTAGCGGCGGTAGCGATGGCGGCGGCGGCGGTGGTGGAGGCGGCGGGCACATCAAGGTGTTCTTCGAGAGCTGTGCTGACTCACTAGGTCACGACCGCAGTTATGGAAGCGGCGGCAGCGGGGCGGACAGCGGTCAGGACGGGATGCTCGGCACCGGTCCCTACCACGTAAACGGACTACATCCCAAATACTGGTATGACTATACCTACTACGACAAGACCTACTCGCCAGTCCTGACCTATCATGATGACGGAGTGTTTATCTCCGAAGGCTATGACACCAGCTACCCCTCCACCGACTTCGGCAAGATACTCTGGTGCGCCACCAGCTCTCCGGCAACAGAGGTAAAATTCCAGATTGCCACCAACACCGATAACGCCACCTGGAATTTTGTCGGCCCGGACGGTACGGCAGGCACCTACTACACGACCAGCGGTAGTGATATTCATTCGGGGCATGACGGCGACCGCTACATCAAATACAAGGCTTTCTTCACGACAACGAACCCGGGAGAGACCGCCATCTTGAGCAAGGTAGGCATCACCTTTACCGAGGGCGGCATTACCGAAATCATCTCCTTTACGGTAACCGACTATGGTGATAATGGTATTCAGTTCGGCTCTCTCGACCCGGGGGAGACCGACCGGCCGGCGGACTGGGCGGGTGAGCAGGGGACGGTCACCATTACCATCGGCCAGGAGACCAATGTGGACGTGAACGTCCAGGTAATGGGCACCGACTTTAGCGGCAGCACGGGCACTATCCCCATCGGCAGCGTGAAATATGACGCCGATAGCGACCCCGGTGGAGCAGATACGCTGACTGGTAGCTACGTTACCTGGTATCCGGTGGGGGCGCCTAGTGAAGACCACGTGACCCAGGTCTATTACTGGATAACTATCCCTCCGGGGCAGCTACCGGGGGACTACACGAGCACCTTTTACTACCAGGCTGTTAAATCTTCGTAGCGGAGGAAACTACTGGAGTGAAGCTGAGAAATGGTTTAGCCGTCGCCCTGGCCGGGATGCTGGTGGCGCTGTCGCTTCCCGTGGCGCCGGTAATGGCCGGCGATGAGACTGCCACCGAAGCCGAGGTCGAGGTGCTGCCCGGGGCAGACCTGAGCTACGGCGCCAGGGTGGTTAAGTCCCGGTTTACCCTGCTGTCCAGGCGGGCGCTGGGCGAGCCTGACGGCCGGGGGGCCTCCATTCTCTGGAAGGGCTGGGTAGTCATCAAGCTAGAGAGCAGAATTCCTGACGCTAATAAGATAAGCATCTGGGCGGGCCGGCTGGGGTGGTCGTCCGTCAGCATGAAAATATACGCATCGGCCGACGGCAGAAGGTGGAGAAAGGTGGGTAGCGCCCGGGTGAGGTCGACACATTTCCAGAGGTACGATTTCAGCGGCCGCTTCGGGGAAGTCAGGTATATCAAGGTCGTCTGGAGCGGCGGGCGTTGGTCGTGGCTGCGCCTCGATGCCGTCGGCGCGGAAGGAGGTGATTAGAGCGAGCAGATTAGATTGAATAGATTAAATAATCCTTTAGGCACCAGGGTAAGAACTCCCTGAATCGAAAGAGGAGGAAAAACATGAAAAAGCTACTTATTTCTTTAGCGGTGGTCGGTGTCCTGGTCGGGCTGATGGCGGCGCCGGTCATGGCGGAAGATGTAGGTGAAGTAGGTAAAACGGCTTCCGTGACGGTTAACGCTTATAAGTCCGTTACGGTAACCGACAACGGTAGTCCTGGTCTTGATTTCGGAAGTCTAACACCGGGCACCGAAGACGAGCCCGAAGCTGCTTCTCCGTCACTCACGATAGCCGCTGCCGTCGAGAACAATGGTAATGTTGCCGTATCCATTAAAGGAACCGATTTCTCCGATGGTGGCAGTAATAGCTTTGACATTGAAAACGCTACCTGGAACACTAGTGACGAGACCGGTTCAGATCAGGATATGTTAGAGACCTACGCCCCGGTTGGTACCCTACCTGCCAGTACGAGCCTTAGCATCTATCATTGGCTCAGCATTCCTGGTGGACAGGCGGCAGCCAGTTATACAAGCACTTTCACCTATAAGACGGAATAAGGTTTAAGGTAGCATAGACATGAAAAAGATTTGCCTGTTTGCGCTAGCGGCGCTGCTGCTTCTGGCACTGCCATTACCGGCATATGCGGATGAGCCGGCCAAGTACAACTTCGCCAGCGCCCAGGGCGATAAGGAGCTAACAGTTACGCCCGGAGGCGAGGTTCGGGGCGACCTCTACTTCTACAATATCGACGGTAACCGCATCACCCACCTCAACCTTGAGGTAGGCCAGGCGCCGGATAACTGGGAGGTGGCCGTTGAGCCCCCGCTCTCCGAGACGCAGGTTCTGATCAGCGGCCTGCCGGTAACGGTGGCGGAGAACCTATACGTGGAGCCCTGGGAACTGCTCTCCGAAGAGCCGCAGACCGTGCCCGAAGGCATGGTATCCATCAAGGTGCCGGGGCGGGGCTACACGCTGGGTAAGCTCGCCCAGGTGGTGATCATGGTGCCGGAGTCGGTAGCTCTGGGCAGCACGGGCGAGATAACCATCGCCGCCGAGGCCTCCTGGCTGGGTCAGACCGGGGCGGCCGCCGTCAAACAGGCAAGGGACTTCGAGTTCACCGTGACCGTGGTCTCGGAGTCAGAGGAATTTACTGAAGTGATTGTCGGTGAGGATGGCAGCGGCACGGTCAGCACTAACGGGGCTACCCAAGCAGCCGTAGCCCGGTGGTGGCCGGCGCTTATCGGCGGTGCCGCCGCGGCTATTATTGCCGGGGTGGTCGTCTCACGGCGCCGCGCCGCGAAGAAGAGGGCGCTTCGTTAGCCGCCGCAGCTTCCCGACTACTGGCTGTACTGCGACTGATAACCTGCGAAAGGGGGTGACTAAAAAGATTAAAACAGAATATAAGTAACGCCGCAGGCATAACCGTTTTCACACGTCCTGAAAACTAAAGCTTACGGCGCTACTGCCACCACAATCGCACACCTACCGGAAAGTGATAGGAACGATAATTTTATGTTACTTAATGGCATGTATTGTAAGTCAGCGCGGTTGTGTAATCAAGCACTATGAGACAGGTTGAGAACAAATAGCAAAGGGAGAAACAAGATGAGAGGTAAAAAACTAGGTAAGCCTCTAATCGGCATATTGCTGGTATCTACCCTGATGGTAACCGCCTTTGCCACTCCGGCTCTGGCTAATGGAGATTTTCCGCTGGAACCAGACGACCCGGTGATTACCGATGCCGTGGGTTTTCTGGGCAGTGACGCAGTCCAAGACCCGGCTACCGGTGCTATCGGCACCTACAGTGATTCCGGCTGGGCAATCATGGCTATCGCCGCCGCCGGTGAAGACCCTAATGATTTCGGCGACCCCTCGCTTGTTGACTATGTGAAGGATAACGCTGCTTTACTGGCCAGTGAGTTCAACATGGGCACCGCCCTTGCCAGGATAGTGCTGGCTGCGGTAGCTGCCTGTGAGGACCCCTCCGCCTTCGGCCCCGGCGACCCGACCTACCCTCCTGGCGGAGACTATATCTCCGCACTGAAGGCGCTCCATAACGGTGAGCAGTTCACCGATGGCCTTGGGGCTGAGGACACCCTCAACGACGACCTGTGGGGCCTATTAGCTCTGGCTGCGGCCGGCGAAGACCCTGATTCTGATATCGTGACCAGCACCGTTAACTTCATCCTGTTCCACCAGAACGATGACGGCGGCTGGGGCTGGGCTACGACAGATAACCTGTATTATTCGGGGAGCGATGTCGATGACACCGCTGCCGGTATCATGGCACTGGCAGCTGTCGGCTTCGACATGACATTAGCGGAGATTCAGCACCCTGATTACGGTGCCCTCGCTTATCTCCGAAACAATCAGGATGCCTCCGGCGGCTTCCTCTCCTGGGGTGCTGTCAGCCTGGCATCAACTACCTGGGCGGTTGATGCTATCGTGGCTGCCGTCGGCAACCCCACCGATGCCCAATGGGCGCCGGACGGAATCAACCCGGTTGAATTCATCATGACCTATCGTAATCCCAGCGACGGTTCCTTCCTTGATTCGGGGGCCTATTCGCCAAATCCCCAGAAAGACACCTCCGATGCCCTGATGGCTCTTACCGGCAGCTTCTTTCCCATTACCCCCGAGTGTGCCGAGTTTGTCTTTGAAGACCCCCGCCGCGGCACCAAGCTGGCCATCATCGATAGCGATGCGCATACCTTCTGCTTCACCGCTCCCGATGGTTATAGCTCCGGAGTGATAAAGGCTAAATACATGAGGGTTAGAAGGGGACAGTTTACCATTATCCACAATGACAGAAAGGTCACCGCCACCTTCCGCGGCAACATTAAGCGGGACTGGTGTCTGGGCCTGGTGTGGGACAAGGTTAATCGCAGGTTCTACATCATCAGAGACCCGCGTGGAGTAGAGTAGCATCATTTATCGACCAGGGGATAATGAATCGGGAGCTGCCTAAAAACAGCTCCCGCCCCTGGCCAACACACAGCTAGCGCCATTTCAGCCTGGGCAGCGATGGCGGTAACTGCCAAAGAAAGCCAGAGTGGTGAGATTATATCGTCAGCACCCGGTATTGTCAAACAACAGCCGGGGAGAGACGGTTGTTTCTGGCTACCATCGGTTTGGAGGTTTGCATGCACACTTTACTATCTAGACTGCCTAGACCGCTGATATGGTTTCCGGTGGTTGTCGTTACCCTAGTCTGGCTGCTCACCCCGCTACGAGCACTGGCGCTCGAGGTTACCCCCGCCGAGCTGGACTTCACCGCGGACGCCGGTGCCTGGAGCACGGCCACCTTAAATCTGGTAAATAACGAGAGCCAGCCGCAGGACTACCGGATATACGCTAGTGACGATTATCAGGACTGGTTCACCATCAGCCCGGAGGAAATCTCGCTGGCTCCCAACCAGAGCGCCGAGATAGAGATTACGGTATCGCCGCCGTCAGGCACCTGCGGGGAACATACCGCCTTCGTCTATATCACCTCGACCCAGCCCTCCAGTGGTCTTCAGGTCGCCCTCGGGGTTAAGGTCAGGGCTAACATTACGGTCAGCCGCAGCGAGCCCGGCTGGAAAATCTTCCGGGATAACCCGCTGCTGTTAGTAGCTGTCATCGGGGGGCTTGCCGGCCTTATCGTCGGCGTGGTTGTCTGGCGGAGGCGGAGAAGATATGATTATAGGGAGTTCAGATGAGACGATTAAGCCCAGGTAGAAACGCAGGCAAGCTGCTCTTTCTCGCGGCGGTAGTTGCTATCCTATGCGGCTGCCAGCCGACGCCTAGTGCTAGCAGCGATACCCCCCCGGAGCCGCCGCCCACCCAGGCCCACCCGGCGGAGACGACAGAGCCCCATCAGGAGAAGGCGGCGCCCGGTAACGAGGTAAAGATTGTGGTCACCCGTGATTTCGGTAGCGAGGTCATACTTGACGACTTCGTCAGCATAGCCAGCGATACCTCGGCTATGGAGGCCCTCATGGCGCTAGCCGAGGTGGAGACTAGCTACGGGGGCGGTTTTGTTAACGCCATCAACGGGCTGAGCTCCGGATATTCCGGTGGTCACGCCAGTAAGGAAGACTGGTTTCTATTTTTCAATGGTATTATGTCAAATACAGGGGCACTCGGTTTCACGCTTCACCCCGGCGATACCGAGCACTGGGACTATCACGACTGGGGCTTCCGCCAGTTTGTCCCGGCTATAATCGGCGACTATCCGGAGCCGTTCCTTCACGGCTATGGGGGTGAGGTCTACCCGACGGTGGTCGCCTATCAGGACGGCCGGGAGGAAGCCGCCCGTGAGATAGCCGGTAGCCTGGCGGAACTGGGCGTGGGGGATGCTGCTTGTCGCGGTTGGGACGAGCTTTCCGCAGACAGCCGGGAGAGAAGCAACCTGATTCTCCTGGGCGATAGTGAATTTGCGCCGATTAAGGAACTAAACGAGCCCTGGAGCCGTCTCGGCTTTTACTGCCGGTTTGAGGACGGCTCTCTCAGGGTCTTTGACCCCACGGGTGATTTAAGCGCCGAATACGATGGGAACGTCGGTCTCATCCAGGCGACCCAGAGCATATGGAACCCCAAGGGTACCGGCGCCTGTGAGAACGTTGTCTGGATGATCTCCGGTCTGGATGAGGCTGGGGTAAGAGCCGCAGCCGATACCCTGACCGATAACTATAACGAATTCCGGTACGCCTGCGCCGTGGTTATCGTCGGCGGTGAGATACTTAGGGTGCCCTAGTGAGAAGCTTTAGATACCAAAATAGAAACACCCCCGTTCACAGGCTTAACCCCTTCCCCAAGCTGGGCTGGATTATCAGTATCCTTATCCTGGCTCTGGTGCTCGATAGCCCCCTCTTTCTCCTCCTCTTGTTCCTGTCGACGCTGCCTCTGGTAAGGGCAGGCCGGGTGGGGACGGAGTGGCGCGCCTTTATGAAGCTTGCCCTGTATCTATCGGCGGCGATTATTCTCATCAACGCCCTGGTGAGCTCTCACGGCACTCACGTCCTCTTCGAGATTCCCGGTCACCTGCCCCTGCTCGGGGCTCCGGTAATAACCCTGGAGGCAATTATCTACGGGGTCGCCATGTCCCTCCGCCTGCTGGCGATAATCTCCGCCTTCGCCCTGCTCACCCTGACGGTTAACCCCGATGACATGATGCTGGCCATGATAAAGATGAGACTGCCCTATAAATCGGTGCTGGTGACCTCGCTCTCCACCAGGTTTATGCCCACCCTGCTCGACGATGTGGACCGGATTACCGATGTGCAGCGCGCCCGGGGCCTGGAGCTGGACAAGGGCAAGCTGCGACATAGAATCAAAAGCCGCGCCTCAATCGTTACCGCCCTCCTCTCCAACTCTCTCGACCGGGCAGTCCAGGTCGCCGAAGCCATGGAGTCACGCGCCTTCGGCACCGGCCGCAAGCGAACCTTCTACCGCGACATCAGCTTCAGCCCGGCCGACATCACGGCGCTGGTGTTTTCCCTTCTCCCCGGCGCCCTGGGCATCTTCATGGGTCTTAATGGCTACGGACAATACCAGTACTACCCCAGCCTCTCCTGGACAAGCCTCAGCCGGGGGGAGTGGTGGCTACTAGGACTAATGGTATTATTAATAGTGGCTTTGCTGCCGCTGGCATATCTTAAGCAGAGGGTTGACCTTGATTAAAATAGAAGGCCTGACTTTTTACTACAGTGACACTAACCAGCCGGCTCTCAAGGATATCAGCCTCGAGGTGAGAGACGGGGAGTTCGTTCTGATGACCGGCCCCTCCGGCGGGGGTAAGTCAAGCCTGTGCCGCTGCCTTAACGGTCTCATCCCCCACTTCTACGGCGGCAGAATATCAGGGCGGGTGGCCGTGGCCGGACTGGACACGCTAAAATCATCGACCAGGGAGCTGGCCACCAGGGTCGGCTTTGTGTTTCAGGACCCGGAAAACCAGCTGGTAAGCATGGATGTGGAACGGGAGGTCGCCTTCGGGCTGGAGAATCTCGGCTTCCCCCGGCACCTTATCGCCAAAAGGCTGGAGGAATCCCTGGACACGCTCGGCATCGCCGGCCTCCGTTACCGGCCGCTCAGCGAGCTCTCCGGCGGTGAAAAACAGAAGGTCGCCATCGCCTCGGTTCTGGCGCTCCACCCCAACGTTTTAATACTGGACGAACCGACCTCGGAGCTAGACCCCAAAGGCGCCGAAGAGGTGCTCTCGGTAGTCACCCGACTCAACCACGAGCTCGGCCTCACGGTGCTGCTGGTAGAGCACCGCCTTGACCGGGTCCTCCAGTATGCCGACCGATTAATAATCGTTAACCAGGGAGTGATTGCCCTCGATGGGAAGGTAAACGACATCCTGACCGACCGCTACCGGGAGCTTACCGACCTCGGCATCGGTGTTCCCCCCCTGATTCGGCTGTTTCAGGAGCTGAGAAAGCGGGACGCCAGGATAGACAGAGTCCCGC
>DUEB01000027.1 GCA_011176655.1 Dehalococcoidia bacterium
AGGACGGCACTCTGGCGGCTAGTACCTTTACCCCGTTGACTACTTCTACCTGGCCCAGTAGCGAGGCGGCTACCTTCTGAGACAGTTCCCTCTCCAGGGTCAGCGCTCGGCGGCGCTCTCTATCCAGTTCGGTAAGGAGGTCAGACACCTTGTCCTGAACCTCACTCGGTGATGCCTTCAGGGATTCGGCAACATTATGTAAACTAGCTAGCTGGGCACTGATGAACTCCTCGGCTCCCCGACCGGTAACCGCCTCAATACGGCGCAGGCCGGTGCCGATACTGCCCTCGCTGGTAATCTGGAAGAGGCCTATCTCCCCGGAAGCCGCCACGTGGGTGCCGCCGCACAACTCGGCGCTGACTGCGGTCTCCCCTATCTTCATCACCCGAACCTCATCGCCGTATTTCTCGCCGAAGAGGGCGATAGCGCCTTCCTCTACCGCCTGCTTATAGGGCATAACCTGGCCGTATACCGGCAGGTTGCGGCGGATTTTATCGTTGACGATATGGTTTACCTCGTGGAGCTCCTCTCTGGTCAGCGCCTCCAGGTGGGAGAAGTCAAATCTAAGCCGCTCCGGGGCTACCAGCGAGCCCCGCTGCTCGACATGCTCGCCCAGTACCTGGCGCAGCGCCAGTTGCAGCAGGTGGGTGGCGGTATGATTGCGGGCGATGTCCAGCCGCCGCTCCCTGTCTACCACCGCCTCGACTTGATCCCCCAAACTCAGGCTGCCCTCGGTAATCTTACCCCGATGAACAATAATATCTGGTGGGACTATAACGGTTTTACTAACCGAAAACTTCCCCGATGAGCCGATTATCTCACCGGTATCCCCCACCTGTCCTCCCTTTTCTCCATAGAAAGGAGTGGAATCCAGGATAATACTTGCTTCCTGTTCTGCCGCTACCGTAGTGACGGGCTTACTATCGATCAGAATATCAGCAATGGTTGATTTACACCTAAGATTATCATAGCCGACGAAGCAGGTTTCCTTTATGTCAAGTTGCCCCCCTACCCCGACGGCCCCCTTTCCCTCGAACTTGTGGGCGGCTCTGGCCCGCTCCCGCTGCTGATCCATCTCCTTTACAAAGCTGGCCAGGTCCACTGACAGACCTGAGCGGGATACGACCTCTGTGGTCAGCTCTACCGGGAAGCCGTAGGTGTCGTAGAGCTTAAAGGCCTGTTTCCCTGAGATTCGAGCTACCTTCCGGCGGCGCGCTTTCTCCATGATTTCATCCAGCAGCTTTAATCCGATGCTGAGCGTCTCGCTGAACCTGGTCTCCTCACTGGCGATGACCCTGAGGACAAAGTCCTCTTTCTGCCTTATCTCGGGATAGACATGGCTCATCTTCTGAATTGTGGTCTTGGCGACCTCGGTGAGAAAGGGTTTCCCCTCGGCTAGTCGTCGGCTAAAGAGTACGGCGCGGCGCAGGAGGCGGCGCAGGACGTAGCCCCGCCCTTCGTTGCCGGGCAGGACACCGTCGGTGATGAGAAAGCTAATTCCCCGCCCGTGCTCAGCCACGATGCGCATGGCGTTATCGGCTTCGTCGTCGGCGCCGTAGCGTCTCCCCGCCAGTTCGGAGACACGCTCCAGCAGGGGCAGAAAGAGGTCGGTTTCGTAGACCGAGCTTTTGCCCTGCATGGCGGCGGCAGTTCTCTCCAGGCCCATGCCGGTATCGATATTGGGTTTGGGGAGCAAAGTGCGCTTGCCGCTCTCATCCTGGTTATACTGGGTAAATACCAGGTTCCAGATTTCGGAGAAGCGCCCGCAGTCACAGCCGGGGGCGCAGGAGGGACGCTGGCAGCCGACTTCTACCCCGAGGTCATAGTGGATTTCGCTGCACGGCCCGCAGGGCCCGGAGTTACCGGCTGGCCCCCAGAAGTTATCCTTCTCCCCGAGCCTTAGTATCCTCTCCTCGGCGATACCTATCTCCCGCCAGTAGCCGAAGGACTCTTCATCATCGTGGAAGATGGTTATCCACAGCCTTGACGGCTTGAGCCCCAGGCTCCGGGTGACAAACTCCCAGGCCCAGCTAATAGCCTCCTTCTTAAAGTAGTCGCCGATACTGAAGTTACCCAGCATCTCAAAGAAGGTAAGGTGGTGCGGGTCGCCCACCGCTTCGATATCGGTGGTCCGGAAGCACTTCTGGCACGAAGCAAGGCGGCGGTTGGGCGGTAGCTCCTCACCCAGGTAATAGGGTTTGAAAGGCACCATGCCCGCACTGGTGAGCAGCAGGGTAGGGTCGCCACTAGGTATCAGGGAGGAGCTGGGCATGACCTTATGCCCTTTCCCCGCAAAGAATTTCAGGAACAAATCTCGAATCTCGTCACCGGTCACCGGTTTACCCACCTCACTTAAAAGAGATACGATACGATTTTAGTGTAACTCGGGCTGCCTGTCAACGAGGCTGCGCTTGGTGTCACGGGAAGTAACCAGCCTGGGCTGCTCGGGTGGTTAGAGGAGCTTACTCAGATACTCCTTCAGCTTCGGGCCGATGTCGGGGTGGTTCAGGGCAAGGGCTATGTTTGCCTTGAGCCAGCCCAGAGGAGTCCCGGCGTCGTGTCTTACCCCCGCAAATTCACAGGCAATCACCTCCTGACGTTCGAGCAGCAGTTGCAGGGCGTCGGTAATTTGAATCTCCCCTTTCTTGCCCGGCGGCGTTACCTTGAGGGTGGCGAAGATTTCCGGCATCAGGATGTATCTACCCACTATTCCCAGGTTTGAGGGGGCATTATCCGGCTCCGGCTTCTCCACCAGGCGCAAGACCCGATAGAGGCGGTCTGAAATTTGCTTCGGCTCAATAATGCCGTAATTTACCGTCTCCTGGCGGCTGACCCGTTCCACAGCGATGACGTTAGTTTTATGCTCTTCGTAGACTTTAAGCAGCTGCTTAAGGGCGGGCACCTTGCTGTCAATAATATCATCGGGGAGCAGGACAGCGCAGGGCTCCTCGCCGACAATATCTCTGGTCGCCAGGATGGCATGACCCAGGCCCAGTGGCTCCTTCTGCCGGATATAGCAGATATTGGCTAGATTGGAGAGAGCGCGCATTTCCTTGAGGAGCTCTGTTTCTCCCCTTTGCTCCAGGAAATACTCCAGCTCGAAGGAGTGGTCGAAGTAGTCCTCGATGGCGTTCTTGCCCAGGGCGGTTACCAGGATAATCTGCTCGATACCGGAGTTTATAGCCTCTGCCACGGCATATTGGATTAGCGGCTTATCTATCAGGGGTAGCATCTCCTTGGGCTGGGACTTGGTGAGGGGTAAGAATCTCGTTCCCCAGCCACCGGCGGTGATAACTGCTTTACGGACTTTCATCACGCCTCCTCTCTATCCTCCGCCTGCTTAAAGACAAAGTAGGCAGCACCGAGCAGACCGGCATCATGGCCAAGCTCGGTAGTGACGATGCTTGCCGCCGCTGACGATACCGGAAAGGCTCTTTCCTTGACAACCTGCCTCGCCGGATTGAGCAGGAGGTCTCCCATGCTGGCTACCCCACCGCCGACGATAATCATTTCCGGGTTAAAGATGTTGACCAGGTTTACCATGCCCACCCCCAGGTAGGCGGCGGCGTTATTGATGACGCTGCCAGCCAGAGGGTCGCCCTGCCGCGCGGCGATGGCTACCTCTCTGGCCGTGATGTCTGCTATCTTACCATCAGTAAGCTCGGTAAGAGACGACCTCTCTCCGGAGCTGATACGCCGTATCGCCTCTCTGGCTATGGCCCTACCCGAGGCCAGTGTCTCCAGACAGCCGACATTACCGCATTCACACCTGGGGCCGTTAGCGTCGATGGTCATGTGGCCAATCTCCCCGGCGCTGCCACAGGCTCCGGTGTAGAGTTGGCCGTTAGTGATAATGGCCCCCCCGATGCCGGTGCCTACGGTGAGGTAGATGAGATTATTTACCCCGCGTCCGGCCCCGAGGTAGTGTTCACCCAATGCCGCCGCATTAGCGTCATTAAAGAGCCAGGTCCGGCTCCCCAGCCTCTCCTGGATGATGCTTCCCAGCGGCACATCGCGCCAGCCGGGGAGATTGGGGGACAGGGTTACGGTGCCTCTTTTATGGTCTATGGCTCCGGCAGCGGCAATACTGATACCGCATGTCTGTGATAGAGCCGTGCTGGTGGAGGCAGTTATTTGCTTAACGGCGGTAGCTATCCGGTTAATTACGGAGGCTACGCCCTCACTGGCCAGGGTGGGGTGATACTCCCGTGCCAGTATCTGGTATTCGCGGGAGATAATGGCGGCAGCTATTTTACTGCCCCCAAGGTCAATAGCGACCACTGGGAGACTAGCTTTCTTGGCACCGTTCATCTTAAATAACACTTTAGCCTATTTCGGCGGCTTTGTCGAGCACGGTTCCGGCTTCGCCGAATGAGTGTGATGCCATCTTATCTAGGTTTAGCTTCGAGCTTAGGTTGAGGTCGGTGGTTACTTAATGCTATAGTAAGCTATTGTGTCGAAGTAGGCTGGCAGGTTACCGGGTTCCGCTCTCACCAGTCTATCGACTTCTCTCTTTGAGTACCTGAAGTGCCGCAGGAACAAGGGTCTCGCGTACCTCGAACCATACTGGGAAGCGCCTGGCTGATGTGCTTAGCCATGTGGGCGCCGGTGTTCTGCGTGCCTCCCATGGAGCATATCCTGAAGGAAGCGCTGCGCCTCAGCCACGCTCAAACCAGCCTTCTCTATGCTGCCCCCGTCCTGATGCTGGCGGCCCTGGCTATTCCCGGCGGTCTGCTCGCTGACCGGATAGGCGCCAAGAAGGCGGCTGGCATTGGAGCCATAGTCATAGTAGTCGGAACCGTTTTGAGGGGTACCGCCACGGATGCCTCCAGCCTTCTGGTATTTACCTTCATCTACGGTGCCGGACTGGGCCTTTCTTTTCCTAATATGCCCAAGCTGATAAGTGCCTGGTTCCCTCGGGAGCGAGCCGGGTTGGCGACCGGTTTACTCACCTCCGGTGTCCTGGTTGGTGTCGGCGTCGCCCTGGCCGCCACGATGCCATTTATCCTCCCCGTAACAGGGACCTTTCAGGGTGTATTTTTCATCTGGAGTATTCCCCCTATCGTGGCGGCTATCCTGTGGTGGGCGCTGGTTAGAGAGCCTGCCGATGGTGAGGTTCGGGCCGGGTCAGTGAGCCAGGGTAATACTCCGTTCCGCCGGGTACTGCGCAACAAGAGTCTGTGGCTGGCGGCTAGCCTCTTCCTGCTACACAATTTCTTCTTCTATAGCTGGACTGGCTGGGCGCCCACCCTGATGAGGTTAAAGGGGACGACTCCGGAGCTGGCTGGACTTATTGCCTCAGTAGCCATCTGGGTTGGTATCCCGACCGCTTTCCTGGTACCCGGGCTCGCTTACAGGCTGGGCTTGAGAAAGCCTTTTCTCTGGATACCCGGTGTTGCCCTCGCCCTTGCTGCCTGGGGTGCCATCAGCGCTAACATAACTATGAGCTGGTTCCTGATGGCTTTGGTGGGGGTTGCCAACCTTACCAGGTGGATTGCCATACTGGCATTTCCGGTTGAGGTGATGCCCAGGGAGGATGTGGGCAAGGCAAGCGGGATAATATTGTCCCTAGGCTATGTCGGGGGGGTTATTGGTTCCCAGGTAGGCGGACGCATCCTGGATGTCACCGGGAGCCTGGACCACGCTCTTCTGGTGCTTGTCGCGGTATCGGCGGCTGCCGTCGGCGTTGCCCTCGGGCTGCCAGAGACCGGGCCTGGGGCTAAGAGACAGCAGCACCCATCGAGCTAAGCTCACCTCCGCTACCCTGACGTTGACTAATAGTATGCTGGCTGATAAATTTAAGCCATGCCCTATGCTTTTGACCGTCTAGCTCTAGTCAGAGAGGTCCTCGGAAGGTCCCCCCTGGGACTTATCACCGATGTTGACGGCACCATAAGTGAGATAGCCCCCACTCCCCGCGAGGCCAGGGTTTCCCCGCTATGCCGCCGCTACCTTACCTTCCTGTGTCGTCATCTGGCCCTGGTGGCGGTTGTCTCGGGGAGGTCGGCGGCAGAGGTCAGGGACATGTTAGGGGTTGGGGGCGTCGTCTATATTGGTAACCACGGCCTGGAACGCTGGATAAAGAACCAGGCTGAGCTTTCAAATAATGCCCCTGATTATTCAGGGATGATTAAGTCTGCGCTTGAGGAGCTATCTTCCCGGCTCTCGGCGGAAGGTGTCACCATTGAAAATAAGGGTCTTAGCCTGACAATCCACTACCGTCTCTCTCCCGAGCCCGAGATGGCGGAGCGGGAAATCCTGAGTGCCGTGGCGGCTTCAGACCGGGCCAAGGATTTGAGGGTCGTCAGGGGCAGACTGGCGCTTAACCTTCTGCCGCCGGTAGAGGTTAACAAGGGCACCGCCGTGCTCGACCTGATACGGGATTACGGTCTTCAGGGCGGCCTGTATCTGGGTGACGACCTCACGGATATCGATGCCTTTAGGGCGGTGCGTAGCACCTCCCGCAGCTCGAAGTTCCGGGGGTTTGCCATCGGCGTCACCAGTGCCGAGATGCCGGAGGGGCTGGTGCGGGAAGCAGACCTTACCCTGAACGGGGTAAGCGATGTCGAGCGTTTTCTCAGGTGGCTTTCGCAGAACGTTCCTCGGCTAGATTGACGGCGTCTCCCAGTAGATGCAGGAGCCAGTCGGTGATATCTTCCGCCTCGATGGACTTCTTGAGGGCGCTGGCGCGTTTCTTCCTCTCGTCGAGGGGCATGGTCAGCGCTGTGTAGAGGGCCTGCGTGGTTCCTTCCAGGTCGGCGGGAGCCACCGTGAGCGCATGCTGTCCCAACTGATCACAGGCACCAACTGTCTCCGATAGTATCAGGACGCCGTCGCGGTCATTGACCGTGGGGCCTTCCTTGGCTACCAGGTTCATGCCGTCGATGACCGCATTCACCAGGAAAGCGTCGTAAAGGCGCATGCCGGCTATGGCCTGTACGTAGTTATTCTCATAGAATAAGTCGATGGGATACCATTCCTCGGTGGCATACTTACTGTTTATGGTCTCGATGAGCTCGGTTACCCGCTGCATGTACCTCTGGTACGGTCTCAGGTGGCTTCTGGTCGGCACCAGAAAGGCGATGAACTTGACCTTGCCCCGGAACTCGGGGTAGCGTTCCAGCAGCTTATCAAAGGCCCTGAGACCACGGGTGATATTCTTGCTGGGCTCGGCTCTGTCCACCCGGACTATGGTTTGCTCGCCGCAGAGCGGACGCAGCTTTGCCTCGTATTCCTTTAGTCTGGTCGAGGAAGTCAGTTTTTTGAGACCGACAACATCGATTGAGATGGGGTAGGCCTTAACCTGAATAAGCCTGTCTTCTATGTTGACGGTGTGCTGCTCGTAGTCTACCTTGGCCTTATCAAGTGACGATTCACAGCAGCGAAGGAAGTTGTAGACGTCGCGCACTGTCTGCAGCCCGACGATGTCGGCGGCGCACAGGCTCTCGAAGATTGCCTGCCGCATGGAGCTGGGTAGCAGTTGCCAGTAGGATAAAGAGGGCCAGGGAATGTGAGTAAAGTGCTGGATTACCACGTCCGGTAGCTGCCGCCGAACATAGGCTGCGGCCAGGTAGAGATGGTAGTCATTCAATATCACTATCGGGGGTAGTTCACTGCTCATCGATTCTTCAACAATCGCCTTGGCGAAAGCCTGATTTACGGGGACATAACCGTTGTCCCAGGCATCATGGGTCACGATGTCGATATTGGGGGTGGTCGGCGAGTTCCACATATAGTGCTGCAGAAACCAGAGCAGGGGATTACAGATGATGCTGTAGTATTTGTGGTAGGTGCTTCGTGGGAAGACCAGGAAGCGGAGATAGAGATTGTCATCATCTAACGGTGCTTTGAAGTGTTTCCCTTCAGCCCTCTGGGCTATTTCTCTGTCCCCCCGCCCCATGGCACTGGCTATCCAGTCGATTTCTACGTATCTACTGAGGCTACTCAGGGCGGTAACTACCCCGCCGCTACCACGCCGGAAGCGGAGCTCCCCGTTCTCCGTAAAGTAGTATTCAATCGGCCCCCGATTGCTGGCTAGAATCAGGCGTCTTGCGGACAGCCTGCGGCGGCATAGCTCTTTCAGTTGGCGCTCGTTATCCGTTTGCTCCGTTTCCATTCTGCCCTGCCCGTTGCCGTACTACGGGTTCGGTTTGCCGCGGCCACCCTGGCTAGGAAGACACAGAGGCTGGCCTTCTTGTATCCAGCGGCAAAACAAAATCTATCATTAGGTCGTTAAGACTGTCAAGCTGGATTTATCTGCTTTCGTGGTCTCTGGCACAGCTCGGCAGTCAGAATATTGAGGGCCAGCTCCCCGTCGCACTGCCCGGTCTTGATAGCGAGGTCGGTTTCCAGGAGTCGGCGGTATGCCTCGCCAATACGCTCCACAGGGAAGCGGTTAGCCTGCTCCAACGTCTTGCGGAAGGCATACTCCGAGGTCAGCCCTAACCTGTTCTGAATCTCCGTTTCCGATTTTCCTTGCGCCTTAAGCTCCTTAACCCGGGCTATCATCCTGATTTGTCGTGTCAGCATGACCATAAGATAGGCCGGGGCGGCCCCTCTATCCAGCAGTTGCTGCAGTGACTGCTCGGCGATTCCCACCTTCGATTCCACGATGGCATCAATCATGGCGAAGACACTGGCTTGCTGGGTGCTGCCGACCAGTTTCCTAACGTCCTCTTCCTCGATAGGGCGACCTGAGGTAAACAGGAGGAGCTTTTTGATTTCGTGCTGCATGCTCCACAGGTTGCTGCCCACGAGCTTAGTTAGCAGGTCGGTGGCTTGAGGCGCGATACCCCTCCCCCTCTCTTCCTGTACCCGCTTTTCAATCCACTGATGGAGCCTGGTCTTGTTTAGCAGCGGGAAGGGCTTCACCGTGGCTTTACCTGAGAGTTCGTTACGCAGCGGATTCCTGCTGTCTAGTCTGCCGTCTACCAAGACTAATATGGTGCTCTCCGGGATGCTGTTGAGGTAAGTTGCCCATAGCTTGTGCCCGGCTTTTTGACCGTCGGCCTGGCTGGCGTTCTTCTTCCGTCCGGGGCGGCTTTTAGGTTCAAAGCGTTCCAGTAGCCCCTCGATAATGACCAGGCGCTTCTCGGAGAGAAAGGGGACTGTCTCGCAGACGTTCCTCAGTTCGTCCAGGGTAAGCTGACGGCCTTCGAGCACGGTGGTGTTGGCCGACAGCAGTGTCGGGTCACCCAGGCCTTTCTTTATCTCGGTAAGCGCCTCGCTGCGGGAAAAATCGTCCGGGCCGGTCAGGACATACAGCAATACCCTCTCCTTTCGGGGTCTCTTAATTCTACCACACCCGCCAGCCAAACCGTCTACCACAA
>DUEB01000028.1 GCA_011176655.1 Dehalococcoidia bacterium
CCATGTTGCGCAGAGTTTGAAGCTGGCTCATGTTGCTTCCGGAGACCTGTTTCGTCAGGCGCTGGAGCAGGGAACAGACCTGGCGCTAAAGGCCAGGTCCTATATGGAGGCGGGGAAGCTGGTTCCTGATGAGCTTACGGTGAGCATGGTCTTGGAGCGGCTTAAAGCGCCGGATTGCGAGACCGGGGTGGTTCTTGACGGCTTTCCCCGGAACCTGAAACAGTCGGAGGCGTTGGATAAGGCCTTAAGTGGGCAGAACAGGTCTATCGACTGGGTGTTGTATATTAAGGTCTCCGAGGAAGAAGTCCTGAGGCGCCTGGGCGGACGCTGGATTTGTCGCAGCTGTCAACTGCCGTATCACGCTACGGAGTCCCCGCCCCGGGTTCAGGGCAGGTGTGACAGGTGCGGCGGCGAGCTTTACCAGCGCCCTGATGATAATGTCGAGACAATTAAAAAGCGGCTGGCGGTGTATGCTCAGGAGACGGCGCCCCTTATTGACTATTACGCCCAGAGGGGTAAGCTAATAGAGGTCGATGGAGAGGGGGGGCCGGAGGCCGTGGGCGAGAGAATAATCGCGGCCCTGAAGCGAGGTACCGAGGCGGGATGAGTATTATCATCAAGTCAGACCGTGAGATTGCGGCTATGCGTGAGGCAGGCCGGGCTGTGGCTCTGGTGCTCAGGATATTGGCTGGAGAGCTAAAAGCCGGCATGAAAACCAGGGAGTTGGATGCTATCGCCGCCCGGGAGCTGGAGAGGCTGGGAGCGAAGCCGTCGTTTAAGGGCTACCGGGGTTTTCCAGCCAATCTCTGTGTCTCGGTAAATGACGAAATAGTGCACGGCATTCCGGGAGAGCGTGTCCTGGCTGAGGGTGATATCGTGTCCCTTGACCTGGGGGCAATTGTTGACGGTTTTCAGGGTGATGCCGCGCTTACGGTAGGTATCGGCGAGATTAGCCCTGAGGCAGAACGGTTGCTAGAGACTACCAGGGCGGCGTTGCAGGCCGGGGTTGATATGGCTTATGCTGGGGCTAGGCTGGGGGATATCTCGGCGGCCATTCAGCAGTATGCGGAGTCAAGAGGCTACGGCGTGATTCGTGAGTATACGGGGCATGGCATTGGTCGTGAGATGCACGAAGAACCGCAGATACCTAATTTCGGACAGCCGGGAACCGGGCCGCTGCTCAAGCGGGGCATGACCCTGGCGCTGGAGCCGATGGTGAGTATCGGTGATTGGCGGACGCGGCTTGATGGTAACCGCTGGACGGTGCTTACCGCCGACGGGAGTCTGTCGGCGCATTTTGAAGATACCGTGGCCATTACTGATGACGGAGCGGAGATACTTACGGTTGTATAGAGGGGTAGGTTATGCCCAAGAAAGAGGCTATTGAGGTTGAGGGGACGGTAGTGGAACCACTGCCTAATGCCATGTTTCGCGTCGAGCTGCCGAACGGTCATCAGGTGCTGGCTCATATTTCGGGAAAAATAAGGTTGCATTACATCAGAATATTACCGGGGGACAGGGTGCTGGTCGAGCTCTCCCCTTATGATTTGAATCGGGGTAGGATTACCTACCGTTTGAAGTAGTGGGAGTTTAAAGTGAAAGTCAGAGCTTCAGTCAAGGTTAGATGTGAAAAGTGTAAAGTGATTAAGCGGCGGGGGGTGCTCAGGGTCATCTGCTCCAACCCCCGGCACAAGCAGAGGCAGGGCTAGATGTCTGCCGGAGTAAGGAGGGAGTCCTGATGCCACGTGTTGCCGGTGTTGATATACCCAGAAATAAGCAAATATGGGTAGCGTTGCAGTATATCTACGGTATCGGCCCAACCTTGAGCCAGAAGATTCTGGCTGAGGTGGGTATTGATGCTACTACCAAGGCGGATAATCTTACCGAGGACGAGGTTAACCGCCTTCGTGAGACTATTGACCACGGCTATCTTGTTGAGGGTGACCTGAGAAAGGAGGTCAACTTCAACGTAAAACGCCTCATCGAGATTGGCAGCTATCGTGGTCTGAGGCATCGTTATGGCTTACCGTCCAGGGGGCAGCGGACCCGGACCAACGCCCGGGCGCGGCGCGGGACCCGTAAGACGGTAGCCGGTAGAGGTAAGAGACGCGGCGTGGCTAAGAAGTAGCCTGGCCCGTGATGTATAATATCAGGAGGCAGAATGGCACAGAAGAGGCGAGCTAAAGGCAGGAGGCGGGAACGTAAGTCGATTCCCGCCGGCCGGGCGTATATTCAGTCCACCTTCAATAACACCATCGTGACGCTTACTGACCCCAAGGGGAATGTTATCGCCTGGGGTAGCTCCGGCACTGCCGGATTCAAGGGGTCGCGTAAGGGCACTCCCTATGCCGCCCAGCTGGCGGCTCGTGATGCGGCACGGAGGGCTATGGAGCATGGCTTGCGCCAGATTGAGGTTTATGTTAAAGGGCCGGGCAGTGGTCGTGAAGCGGCGATTCGCTCGCTGCAGAGCTCCGGGCTCTATATTACGAGTATCAGGGACGTAACGCCTATTCCGCATAATGGCTGTCGTCCCCCGAAGAGAAGACGGGTGTAGGGAAAATGGCAAGATATACAGAAGCAGTTTGTCGGTTATGTCGGCGTAGTGGCGAGAAGCTGATGCTTAAGGGTGGCCGGTGCCTGACGCCTAAGTGTGCCATGGAGCGGCGGGCAAAACCACCGGGGCAGCAGCTTGGTCGTCGTCGGCGGGTTTCTGACCGTGGTTTTCAGTTGAGAGAGAAGCAGAGAGTCCGTTATATCTATGGCATGCTGGAGAGGCAGTTCCGGCGCTTTTTTGCTCAGGCTGAGAAGCAGCCGGGTATTACCGGCGAGAATCTACTGGTGCTCCTGGAGAGGCGGCTGGACAATGTCGTCTATCGTCTGGGCTTTGCCGATTCCCGTTCCCAGGCACGTCAGCTGGTGCGGCACGGGCATGTCTTACTCAATGGTCGCAAGACCGATATTCCGTCCTGTCTGGTTAAAGAGGGTGATGAGATTAGCTGGCGGGAGCGCAGCGCCAAAACGGGATACTATGCTGAAGTAGCCAAGAGCATTGAAGCCAAATCGGTTCCCGGCTGGCTGAGCCTGGACAGGCAGCGCCTGGTTGGTCGGGTTGTCTCCCCGCCCACCCCTGATGAAATCGAGACTCAGTTCGAGATAAAGAATATAGTCGAGTACTATTCGCGTTAGGTCGGCGAGTGAGGAGGGAGTAGTTGTCTCGCTTAGTAATACCCAATATTGAGTGCGTTGAGAGCCGGGATAATTTTGGCCGCTTTCTGGCGGAGCCGCTGGAGACGGGATTTGGGGTCACCCTGGGTAACTCCTTACGCAGGGTGTTGCTCAACTATCTGCCCGGGGCGGCGGTAACCAGTATCAGCATTGAAGGCATACAGCACGAATTTTCGACTATTCCCCACATCAAAGGAGATGTCACCGAGTTCATCCTTAATGTCAAGGAGCTGCGCTTAATCCCTGTTTCCGGAGAGCCGGGCAAGCTGGTACTGGATGTCGCCGGCGAGGGTCGGGTCTGCGCTGCGGACATTAAGCCGTCGACGGACTTTGAGGTTGCCAATCCGGAGCTACATCTGGCGACCCTTGATTCGCCCGAGGCTAAGCTCTACGTGGAGTTTGGCGTGGAGCTGGGTGCTGGCTACCGGCAGGCCGAGTCCAGAGAGGACCTGCCCATAGGCACCATTCCGATAGATGCTATCTTCACCCCGATACGGAAGGTGAATTTCACCGTGGAGGCGGCCCATGGCGGTGAGGGGGCTAACCGCGAGCGGTTACACTTGGAGGTGTGGACGGACGGGGCCATGGCGCCGGTCGAGGCGGTGAGCCGCAGTGCCGCGATTCTGGTGGAGCAACTGACGCCTTTCGTTAGCTGTGCTCTGGCTGTCGAGGCTAAGGTAGAGGAGCAGCGGGTTCGTTTGTCCATTCCGGAGGAGCTTTACAATATGCCGGTGGACAGGCTGGACTTATCGGTGCGGACGATGAACTGTCTGCGGCGGGGCGGTATCGAAACGGTGGGGCAGGTCATCAGTAAAGGAGATAGGGGGCTGATGGCTCTACGTAATTTCGGTGAGAAGTCCAGTCAGGAGATAGAGGAGCGTCTTAGAGATCTGGGTCTGTCGCTGGCTCCTCCGCCGGAGGAATCGGTCGCACCCTCTGAGGAAGGGCAGGTAGATGAGACATAGAGTTGTGGGGAGAAGGTTAGGCAGGTCTTCGGGGCACCGGAGAGCCCTGTTCCGGGGACTGGTGACCGACCTTTTGGGCTACGAGAAGATTACCACTACCGAGGCTAAAGCCAAGGAAGTGCGCGGTCTGGCTGATAAGATGATTACCCTGGGTAAGAAGGGAGGCCTGCCCGCCCGTCGGCAGGCACTGACCTTTGTTCTGGATGAAAAGACGGTTGAAAAGGTTTTTTCCTACCTGGCCCCGAGGTATGCTGAACGGAGTGGGGGCTATACCCGTATCGTCAAGCTGGGACCCAGACTGGGCGATGGCGCCTCTATGGTTCGGCTTGAGCTGGTTGAGTGAAGAAGGATTTTCCTGTGGCAGCCGCTACCAAGGTTGTCTTAATAATTGAATACGAGGGCACGCGCTATCACGGTTTCCAGTTGCAGCCTAGGCTGCCCACCATTCAGCGGGAGCTGGAGCGGGCGCTGGGTAAGCTTACCGGCAGCCGGCGGCGGGTGGTGGCGGCCAGCCGGACTGATGCCGGGGTGCACGCCAGAGGGCAGGTGGTTAGCTTCAGAACCGGGTCAAGCCTGCCTGCACTGACCTTTGTCACCGGGCTGAACCACTACTTACCGGAGGATATTGCGGTCAGGGCGGCATACCGGGTAGACGATTCGTTTCATGTCCAGCGTGATGCCGTCAGCCGGGAATACAGTTACTATGTATTGAACAGCCAGACCCGCTCTCCACTGGGGAGGGTGACTTCTTATCTGGTGTCGGGTCGGCTGGATATTGAGGCCATGAATAGGGCCTGCCGGCTTCTGTTGGGCGAGCACGACCTGGTTTCGTTTGCCAGCCGCATGGAGGTCGGGGAGAGAAGCACGCTGCGGAATATACTTCGAGCCGGGGTAGCCAGGGAAGAGGAGATGGTCGTTTTCGATATAATGGCTAAATCCTTCCTGCCCCATCAGGTTCGTAATACCGTGGGCTTACTATTGAGAGTGGGTTTGAGTAAAATGGGCGCTAGTGAAGTTCGTGATATAATAGAGGCCAGGAAACCGGGGCTGGCTGGCCCCACTATCCCCGCCTGTGGGCTGTGCCTTATACGCGTGAATTATGTGCTTCCCTTTGAGGAGATGAGATGAAGACCTATAGTGCTAAGGCATCCGAGATTAGACGCGAGCGGCACGTCATTGATGCCGAGGATAAGATTCTGGGTAGGCTGGCTACCGAGGTAGCCCGGTTACTCATGGGTAAACATAAACCGATGTTTAGCCGTAATCTGGACGTCGGTGACTTTGTGGTGGTTATCAACGCAGCCAAGGTCAGGGTTACCGGCAACAAGGCGAAGCAGAAGTTCTATTACCGGCATTCCGGCTATCCTGGGGGCTTTAAGAGCATCAGCTACGAGAAGTTAATGCAGACCAAACCGACCCGGGTGGTGGAGCATGCCGTGAAGGGGATGGTGCCTCATAACCGGCTGGGGGCCAGCATGATGAAGAAGCTGAAGGTATATGCCGGTGCTAGTCAGCCCCGTCCGGCCAAGGCCCAGGCCAAGGCAGAGGCAGAGGTTAAGGCAGTTACTAATCCGGAAAGAGAATAGGTTTTGATGGAAGAGCAAAGTTACTTTTATGGCACCGGTAAGCGCAAGACGGCGATTGCTAGGGTAAGGTTGATACCCGGGGAGGGCTCAATCATTGTCAACAATATGCCCTATGAGGAGCGCTTCCCGCGTCCCGAGCACCGTCGGGTAATCCAGCAGCCGCTCCTGGTTACGGAGAGCGTGGGTAAATTTAACGTGCTGATTAAGGTGGAGGGTGGTGGCGTGTCCGGACAGGCCGGGGCTATCTCCCACGGTATTGCCCGGGCTCTGGTGAAGGCCGACGAGAGGCTGAGGCCGAGGCTGCGTGAGGACGGGTTGCTTACCCGCGACAGCCGGATCAAGGAGCGTAAGAAGGTTGGCCTCAGGCGGGCCCGCAAGGCGCCTCAGTACACCAAGCGGTAAAAGCTGGCGCTCACCGTTGTTTAAGCGGCGTATGGGGAAGGTTATGCATATCTTCTTCCCCGCCGACGATTTCGTGAAAAAAATAGAGGGTTGTCCCGCTAGGGGCAGCCCTCTTTTATCTTCAGGAAGCTCGTTCGGCTTAAGCCTCACACCAGCCGCCAGTCCTTATAGCCCTGCTGCATCACGGCTAGATACTCCGGGGAGGGCTTACCTGGCTCGGCTCGCCCGCTCTGGATGTAGGTTACCGCCTCTATCGGTTCGCCGTCTTCATTGTTGACGATGACATTCATACGGCGGTAATCGCTGCCCTCATGTTTATCCAGCCGCCGCAGGCACTCTTCACTGACTTCATAGGTGGCGCCGGGGACCTTGCCGCCCCTAATCGGTCTGATGGTAGCGATACTCCCCCGCCACCTTCGCGACCAGCCGATAAATACCACCTGGTAGTGGTGCAGGGTGGCGGGGAACTTGGGCTGGCTATCGGGGCAGCGTTCCTGCATCTGCTTGCGGTTTAGATTTGAGGCATAGGCAAAATAGTACATCGTTATCCCTTTGTCAGTTGCTGCTTCAGAAAGTCGATGGCTTTCACCGGGGAGGGGTCGGTCTTATAGAGTATAGCCAGGTAGTAGCTGACATAATCTCCAAAGAGCACCAGGCTCATCACCTGGCTTAAGGGACTCTGGCCCTCCCCGTCTATAGTCTGGTAGCTGACCCCGGCTCTCTCCAGGAGCTGGCCGGTTATCAGGTAGCGAAGCTGGGTTCGCTCCGCTAGTAAGGCTGAGTGGAGCAGGACGACCACTATTCTGCTAGCCAGCTCCTCTGGGAACTGGTAGCCGACCACGGCATTGTGGTTCAGTTCCGGGAAGACCTCGTGGAAAGCCCAGGCTTTGGAGTTCTCGTTAAGCTGGGTCTTCCAGCGGCGGGCTACCTCGGCGGTAATCCCGGCCCCGTAGACTACCGGCAGGCGGTTATAGAGCCGTCTGGCCAGTTGCTTGGCCCGGTTCTGCGACTGGGGCACCGTTTCATCTATCCGCGACGATAACCCCTCCAGTAGCGGCACGGTCTCGGCTACCGCCGGCGATTTATCGCTTATGAGGCCGAGCCTGTATAGAAAGCAGAGGATAGGCAGCAGGCTGAAGGGCAGGGCGGCGCGGGGCGGGGCTTGATAGTCGAAGCTAAAGATGGGAATACCCCTTTCCTGAGCTAAATCTTTCAGTCTGCCCCCGGTGGTGATGGCCAGTTTTTTGGCCCCTGTCTTCAGGGCTTGCTCGAATGAGGCCAGGGTTTCCTCGGTGTTCCCGGAATAGCTGGAGGCGATGACCAGCGTCTTAGCGTCGGTAAAGCCGGGTAGCTCGTAGCCGCGGCAGACGATAATCGGTAGCCGAGCCTCCGCTTGAGCCAGGCTGGCTGCTAAATCGCCCCCGATGGCAGACCCACCCATGCCCAGGACGAGCACCTTATCAATATCGGCGTAGTCTGGGGGCAGCTTAAAGTCCAGCGCCATCTGCCATGCCTGCTGGCAGAGCTGCGGCAGGCGGTGGAGGTGGTTCATCATGCCTTCGGGGTCGTACCGCTTGAATACCTGAGGGTCATCCAGGCTAGGATTTGTCATTACGTTCCCCCATTTATGTTTGTTTAGGGCAGGTTCAGGCGCTAACCAGCCCTTGGGCTGCTTTAAGCAGCCTCTCCACCCGCTCCGGGGTGCTGCTCTCCGCATACAGGCGCAGCAGGGGCTCGGTCTGGGAGAACCTGATGAGCAGCCACGAGTTATCAGCCAGAATAAAGCGGAGGCCGTCTTTGCTGTCTGAGCTTACTACCCTGATGCCGTCAATAGACCTTGGAGAGAGGTCTCTAAGGCGGCTGGCGCTTATCGCCTCCTCTGTGCCACCGAGCTTGATATCTACCCGCCGGTAGTAGTGAGGGCCCACCTTGCTGTGGAGATAGTCGATGAGCTGTGACGGGCTCTTACCCGTCTTGAGCATCAGGTCGAGGAAGTAGAGGCCGGCCAGAATGCCGTCCCTTTCCGGGATGTGACCGCGGAAGCCGTAGCCGCCGCTTTCCTCGCCGCCGATGAGTGCCTTCTGCGCCATCATTATCGGGGCCACATATTTGAAACCGACACTGGTTTCACGCACGGGCACGTCGAAAAGTTCTCCCAGGCGGTAGGCCATGCTGGTCA